>SHXO01000046.1 GCA_009693245.1 Betaproteobacteria bacterium
CAATTGCGGCGCGATTCCAGAGCAGTTGCTCGAATCCGAATTGTTCGGCCACACCAAGGGCGCCTTCACGGGCGCAATCGCGGAGCACAAGGGGCTCTTTCAATCCGCCGGGAAGGGAACCGTTTTCCTGGACGAGATCGGCGACATGCCCCTCCCCCTCCAAGTCAAGCTGCTAAGAGTTCTGCAAGAGCGCGAGGTGCGCCCCATCGGCTCCATGCAATCCGTCAAGATCGATGTGCGCATCATCTCGGCCACACACAAAAATCTGGAAGAAGCGATTCGCGAGGGAAATTTCCTGGAAGATTTGTATTACCGCTTGCACGTCGTGGCGATCTCCTTGCCCCCGTTGTCCAAGCGCCGCGAGGATATCCCAGCCTTGGCCAATCACTTCCTTAAAACACTCGTGGACCGCTACCATAAAAACGTTCATGGATTCTCCGCCGATGCGATGGAATTCTTGGTCAAGCACACCTGGCCAGGCAACGTGCGCGAGTTGTTCAATGTGGTGGAGCAAGCGGTTGCGCTGGCCACCACTCCGCTCATCAATGCCGTGGCGGTGGAAAATGCCATTCTGGGCAAGCCCTCCGAACTGACCTCCTTCGAAGCCGCGCGCTTCGAGTTCGAGCGCGACTACCTCGCCAAACTGCTCAAGATCACCAACGGCAACGTCGCCCAAGCCGCGCGCCTCGCGAAACGCAACCGCACGGAGTTCTACAAACTCTTGCAACGGCACCACCTGACCCCGGCGATGTTCAAGCCCGCGGTGCATCCGTAATAACTCGGCCGGACTTCCCTGCGCGTGACCGCTACCCAGCCCCCTTCCATTGCCGGGAAAGTCCTTGATCTGCTACGTTACCGCTACGGTTGGCGGCTTTTGGCACTACCTCTCCCGCCAAGCTTTCTGGAAGCTCTCTGTGATGGGTTTGAGCAAGTAGTCAAGGAAGGTACGCTCACCTGTGCGCACAAAAATGTCGGCAAGCATTCCAGGCTGGATCTGATGATTTTCCAACCGCCTGAGTTGCGCCTCCGGCACTTCCACGCGCAGCGTGAAGTAGGTCTGGCCGGTCTTCTCATCCTGTATCGCGTCGGCGGACACATAGGAGACCTTTCCCTCCATCTCGGGCGTGGTGCGTTGGTTGAAGGCCATGATCTTCACCCCGGTGGGCAATCCGATGCTCAAACGATCGATGTTGTCGGGCGCCACCTTGCCTTCGACGATGAGCCGGTCACGGTCCGGAACGACCTCCATAAGTACCTCGCTGGGACTCACGACCCCGCCCGCCGTATGCACGCGTAGGCCAACAACCGTACCATCCACGGGGGCTCGCAGCTCCGTTTGATCCAGAGTGTAGCGCGTCGCGGTGGAGCGTTAGAGGTAGCCGAACATCTCGGTTTGGTTCTTACGCAGGTCCGCCGCGATGTCCGGCGTGGTTTGCGTGCCCGTTTGCGCCGTGCCCGCCCCCGGCACCGTGCTCACCCGCGTCTCCGCCGTCACTTGGTTGCCGGCGTTGTCGAAGCGGCGGATGTAGATATCCCCTGAAGAGGACCCCGCGATGCTCGAGCCGTCCGCCATCCACACCACGGCAAACCCACCCGTGTACCCGGCCACGGAACTCGAATTCTGCGTGCTCACGGTGCTGGTGTTCACCACGAAGTTCGCCCCCTGCGCCACCCAGCTCGCATCGAAGCGCTGCCCAATGACTCCCTGCCCGGAGCCGTCTACCCCGCTCGCATCGGTCCACGTGACGATGAATCCGCCATCTCTGGTGGCCGCGATATGGGCGTCGTTTTGCGTGGTGCTGGTAGCACCGTTGATGCGAAACTCCGGCCCTAGGGGTACCCCCGAAGCGCTGAAGCTCTGGCCATACACGCCCGTGCCAGCCCCGTCTTGCCCCTCGGAGTCCCACACGATGACGTAGCTCCCGCCAGCCAGCACCGCAATCTCTGGATTGTCTTGCGTGCTCGCCGTATAGGTGTTGGCTTGCTCTTCACTATAGACTTGGTCAGTCATGGGAGGTCTCCCGGTAAGTTTCTAGATTGCTTGTGCGTGATCTCGGCCGATTACGAAGCTTCGAGACCACCTAATTTTTTCCGCGTCACTTCGCCCTCAAGCAATGACTGATGCGTGGCAGGATCGCCCGCGCAACCGTCTCGCCCAACGTTTCGACGCACCATCCGGCTGCCGCCTTTGCAATATTGGCGCCTAAAAACAAAATGCTACGCTTTCCTCACGTTACATTCTTCTCTCATCCATCATCCACATCGAGTGTAAGAAATCTCGACACTGCGGAACGCTCCAAGAAGTTCCGGATATCTACGTGTGTCTAGAGAAGATTCGCTCGCGGCACGGCGCTTGAGGGCCTATGATTCGGGTGTCGTAGGGTCGTCTTCGGTGTAAAGAAATCCGACAGTAGCGAATCTGCGCGAGCGAAGCGCGCGCAACGCTATACTTCCTTGGGTAGCGCTCTGCCTAAACCTATTCCACCCACCCACTGGACTCCGGCATCTATGAAGGCAACTGGTCAAAAACTCGTTTTTCAATGGGATGACGCGCTACTTCTAGAAGACCAGCTCACCGAGGAAGAGCGCCTCGTGCGTGACTCCGCCCGCGCATACTCCCAAGAAAAACTCCTGCCGCGTGTGACAGAAGCGCACCGGCATGAGAAATTCGACCGGGAGATATTGCGCGAGATGGGAAGCCTAGGCCTGTTGGGATCCACCCTCGATGGATATGGCTGTGCGGGGGTGAACCATGTGTGCTACGGACTTGCGGCGCGCGAGGTGGAACGGGTGGATTCCAGCTACCGCTCATCCATGAGCGTGCAGTCGAGCTTGGTGATGTACCCGATCCATGCTTATGGCTCGGAGGCCCAGAGGCAAAAGTATTTACCGGGTCTCGCCAAGGGCGATCTGGTGGGATGCTTTGGTCTTACCGAACCCGGTTACGGGTCCGACGCGGGGGCGATGATCACGCGGGCCCGCAAGACCTCCGGCGGCTGGATCCTGAAGGGTGCCAAGATGTGGATCACGCACTCGCCCATCGCCGACGTTCTGGTGGTGTGGGCCAAGGATGATCAGGACGCGATTCGCGGATTCATCCTGGAGCGCGGGATGAAGGGTCTCACGACACCGAAAATCCACGGGAAATTTTCTCTCCGCGTATCTTCCACGGGCGAGATCGTGATGGAAGATGTCTTCGTACCCGATGAAAATCTTCTGCCCAACGTGAGCGGCCTTAAGGGGCCTTTCGGCTGTTTGAACAAGGCGCGCTACGGCATCGCCTGGGGCGCGCTAGGCGCGGCGGAATTTTGCTGGCATGCGGCGCGCCAATACACACTGGACCGCCACGCTTTCGGTAGACCGCTCGCCGCCAACCAGCTCATCCAGAAAAAATTGGCGGACATGCAAACGGAAATAACGCTGGGACTTCAATCCGCCTTGCGCGTGGGGAGGTTGATGGACGAAGGACGCGCAACACCGGAGATGATCTCGCTCATCAAGCGCAATTCCTGCGGGAAATCCCTGGACATCGCTCGCACCGCGCGCGACATGCACGGCGGAAACGGCATCGCCGATGAGTTCCACGTCATTCGCCACATGATGAATCTGGAGGCGGTGAATACTTACGAGGGAACGCATGACATTCACGCGCTTATCCTCGGACGGGCGCAAACAGGGATCGCCGCGTTTTAGCTAGCTCAAGTCCTCGAAAACTTGGCTAAAAGCAACGGAAAAATCCAGACTCTCGAAACGAACATCCCCGGTTTGGCTGCATATATGTAACCGCCAATTCACCGCGTCCTCCCGCCGAAAACTCTCCACCCGCCGCCGCTGCGGATCGATCAGCACGTACTCTTGAAGCATGGCCAATTTTTGATACTCGATCCACTTGCCGCCGCGGTCCTTCTTTTCCGTCGACGGCGACAGAATCTCCAAAATCAGCTTCGCTTCATTAATCTCAGTGACTTGAGGACCGATTTGCCGGCACACCACGAATAGGTCTGGATAATAGGCGGGCGACTGCCCATCCACGCGCAATTTCACTTAGGGACCGATGACCCGGCATGGGGTACCGCGAAGATGAGGAACCAACGCCGCGGTTATGTTCGTCCGAACTCGGTCATGAGCATAAGTGCCTACGGTCATGGCGAAAATTTCGCCATCCACCATCTCGTAGCGCTCGTCCTGTTCGGCCTCCCACAGGATGAATTCGGGAACCGACATGGCTTTGAATTCCAGAGTCCCCATTTCCAACTAAGCTCGCTCGCTACTCACGCAAACAGGCCCTTCCTGGACCACGCCAGGACCCTCCAGGCTCTTGTCCCCGACGGTCATGAGATTCACGCCGTGCCGTATGGCAGTCATTTCGGCGAGGATGGAGACGGCAATCTCAGGTGGCGTCTTGCTACCGATGCGAAGGCCAACGGGACCATGCAAGCGCTCCAGTTCGGCGCGCGATAGATCGAACTCCGCCAAACGCTCGCGGCGCTTGGATGTGTTCACTCTGGAACCCAAGGCGCCCACGTAGAAAGCGGCGGATTTCAGCGCTTCCAGCAATGCCAGGTCATCGAGCTTCGGATCGTGGGTGACGGCAACCACCGCGCTGTGGCTATCCAAGTTGAGTTCCGCCACGACATCATCGGGCATGCCGCGATTGAGATCGCTACCGGGGACATTCCACGTATCCGCATATTCCTCGCGCGGATCGCACACGATCACGCTGTAATCCAAGGCCAGCGCCATTTGCGCGAGGTATTGAGATATTTGGCCAGCGCCAATTATGACTAAGCGCCACAGCGGACCATGGATGGTCGTCAGGGTTTTCTCGTCGAATTGCAGAACATCTACACGGCGGGCGGGCGATAACGTGACCACGCCAGAATCCAGGTTTACGCTGCGAGCAACCAACTCACGGTTGGCCACCCGGAAAAGCAGTTGCGCCAGCCAGGGTGCCTTGTTGAGGGGTTCCAGGACGATGCGCAAGCGCCCGCCACAGGGTAGACCGAAGCGCGCCGCCTGTTCCTTCGAGACGCCGTATACGACCAGTTCGGGTTTATCGTGGCTCTGAGTGTGATTTCGAATACGGCCGATCAGATCATCCTCGACGCATCCTCCCGAAACCGACCCCGCAACCTGCCCGTCGTCTCGGATCGCCAGCAGCGCACCAGGCGGACGCGGGGCCGAGCCCCATGTTTCCACCACGGTGGCCAGCACGACTTTGCGCCCTTGCGCCAGCCAATCCCGCGCGCTCTTGAGTACCTGAAGATCCACGCTGTCCATCTCAAACTCCTCCAACCCAAAAATGGCAATAAAAAATCCCCCAACCGGCCCTTTCGGACCCGGCCGCACGCTCTTGCGAGCGCGTGGCCATTGGGGGATTCTACTTCAGGCTGACTTCGCCTGAATCTTTAAGCTGCGGAAATGTTCTCCTGCGACAGTGGCAGCGTGCGAACACGCTTGCCCGCCGCGGCGGAGACTGCATTGACCAGAGCTGCGGTCAGCACAGGCGTACCGGGCTCGCCCAGTCCGCCAGGAGGCTGGCCTTCGGCGGCCGGCAGGAAGTGGATTTCCAGCTTCTTGGGCGATTCGTTCATGCGAACGACACGCAGCGAATCGAAGTTGGTTTGCTGAACACCCCCGTTCTGCACGGTGATCTCGCCCCACAACGCGGTACCTTGGCCGAATATGATGCAAGATTCCATCTGAGCCAACGCCTGATCTGGGTGGATCAAGGGGCCGGCATCGACCACGGACACCACTCGGTCAACAGTCACATCGTTGCCAGCAGATAGGGTGACATCCACCACCATGCCGATTACGCTGTTGTAGCCTTCCATCACGGCAACGCCACGGCCCTTGCCACCACCGGAGGCAGGTCCGCTCCAGCCTGCTCTGACCTTGAGCTCTTCCAGCACTTTCTTGACGCGAGGACCCACGGTCTTACCGGCGGACAAACCGGACCAAGCATGCTTTTCTTCAGCAAGCTGGAGGTTCGCCAAACGGAAGTCGATAGGATCCTTGCCCGCGGCAGCAGCCAACTCGTCGATGAAGCCCTCGAGCGCCGGAGCGTTCAGGTTATGGCTCACCGCGCGCCAGTATCCGGGGGTGACACCCGTATCGTGCATTTGGTAAGTCAGCTTCATGTTGGGTGCGGCGTAGGGAATGTTGTCGATACCTTCCAACGCGAAGGGGTCGATGCCATCCTTCACGATGCTCGGGAACAAACGGGCCGAGATCGAGGGGCTGGTGGAGTGGAAACGGAAGGCGGTGATCTTGCCGCTCGAATCCAGTCCGGCTTTCATCGTGTACAGGCCCGCGGGGCGATAGGAATCGTGAGTCATATCGTCTTCGCGGCTCCACACCATCTTGACCGGCACATTACCCGCCAGCTTGGAGATTTCCGCCGCATCGATGGCGTAGTCCACTTCCACACGGCGGCCAAAGCCACCGCCCAGGAACGTGGTCTGCACTTCCACCTGCTCGGGCTTGAGGCCGGTGGCACCCGCGACAACGTGCGGGATCAACTGCTGGAACTGAGTAGGGGTGATGATGACCGCTTTGTCCGCCGTTACGTGAGCAACGGTGTTCATCGGCTCCATCGGGGAGTGCGTCATGAAGGGCAACTGGTAGGTGGCTTCGACGACCTTGGCGGCAGACCCCATCACGGACTCGGGATCCTGGCCGTGCTCGCGGAAGGTCGCGCCCGGTTGGGCGGCAGCGGTACGCAGGCCATCCCAGATCTTGTTCATGTCGAGGTCGGCCAGTGCTCCGCCATCCCAATCGACGATCAACAGATCCTTGGCCTTCTTGGCTTGCCAATAGGAATCGGCTACCACGGCCACACCACGGCTGAACTGCACAACGGATTTCACGCCAGGCATCGCCTTGGCGCGCTTATCGTTGTAGCTCTTCACCTTGCCACCGATCATGGGCGCAAGCGCCACGGCGGCGTACAGCATGCCGGGGACGCGGGTATCGATACCGAACTGCGCGGTACCCATCACCTTGGCGGGAGTATCCAAACGCTTCTGCTTGGCATTGCCCACCACTTTGAAGGCACTGACGGGCTTGAGCGGAACGTCCTTGGGTGGCTCCATCTGCGCGGCAGCCGCGGCAACCATGCCGTAGTTGACACGCTTGCCGCCTGGCCCGAGGATGACACCCCCAGAAGCCTTGCATTGCGCGGCATCCACACCCCACTGCTTGGCGGCAGCGGCCACCATCATCATGCGAGCGGAAGCACCGGCCTTGCGCAACTTCTCCCAGCCGTCGCGCACCGAGGTGGAACCGCCGGTGAGTTGACCGCCCAGAAGCGAGTTGATGTAGACCTCGGCCGGAGGCGCGAACTCGACCTTGACCTTGTTGATATCGACTTCCAACTCTTCCGCGACCAGCATGGCCAGAGAAGTGTAGACGTCTTGGCCCATTTCCGACCGGGCGCACATTATGGTGATGCTGTTATCCCCGCCAACCTTGATCCAAGCATTGGGCGAGGCGTGTCCGCCATGATGGTCCGCTAGCACTCCACGGCCTGGCAGGTAGAAGCCCAGGGCTACACCACCACCGGCAACCGCGGAAACTTTTACGAAATCACGACGAGATTGGTTCTTGATCGTATCCATGTTTTCCCCCTTAAGCCTTAGCGGCGGCTTTGATGGCCGCGCGAATCCGTGGATAGGTTCCGCAACGGCAGATATTTCCTGACATCGCTGCATCTATATCCGAGTCGGAGGGATTTTTGTTGCCGGCCAGAAGCGCAGCGGCTGACATCATCTGTCCTGGCTGGCAATAGCCACATTGTGGAACATCGAGAGCGATCCAAGCTTTTTGCACCGCGTGCTTGCCGCCCAAGCCTTCGATCGTGGTGATTTTCTGGCCACCGATCGACCCAACTGGGGTCTGGCAAGAACGTATTGCCATGCCATTGAGATGAACTGTACAGGCACCGCACAAGGCTTTGCCACACCCGAACTTCGTACCCGTCAGCCCCAGCGTGTCACGCAGCACCCATAGGAGCGGCGTGTCTTGTGAGACGTCGACGGTTTGCTGCTTGCCGTTAACGGAAAATGAAATTGCCATATAAATTACTCCCCCTTCGAGATGGGTTTTGGACGAACTACTGCGAATGAGATAAGTGCAGCGGCCGAAAAGTACACCAACAATGTGACGCTTTCAACAACTTCCGTGAAACATGTGTTATAAAACTCTAACTTGAATGCTCCAACGCGAATGCTTCAATGCAGCATTCCAGCAATGCGCCGCTCTTTCTACCGATGCTGGTACTTCTTTAATTCAATGCGAGCAATTTGATTGCGGTGCACTTCGTCGGGACCGTCGGCTAGGCGTAGCGTGCGCGCATGAGCATAGGCGTACGCAAGGCCGAAATCGTCGCTCACCCCTCCTCCGCCATGAGCCTGGATGGCCCAATCGATGATTTGCGTGGCCACATTGGGCGCCACCACCTTGATCATGGCAATTTCCGCCTTCGCGGCCTTGTTGCCCACGGTATCCATCATGTGGGCGGCCTTGAGTGTCAGCAGGCGCGCTTGGTCGATCATGATGCGGCTTTCCGCGATGCGTTCGTGCCATACACTTTGCTCGGAAACCGGCTTGCCAAAGGCCACGCGAGCCTGCAATCGTTTGCACATCGTCTCCAGCGCGCGCTCGGATTGTCCGATCAACCGCATGCAATGGTGAATACGGCCTGGGCCCAAGCGGCCCTGGGCAATCTCGAAGCCGCGCCCTTCTCCCAGCAATAGATTGGAGGCGGGCACCTTGACGTTCTCGAACGCCACCTCGGCGTGTCCGTGCGGCGCATCGTCGTAGCCAAATACGGGTAGCCAGCGCAGCACCTTGACTCCTGGCGCATCGCGCGGCACCAGAATCATAGATTGTTGTTTGTACCGGTCCGGATTATTGGGATCGGACTTGCCCATGAAGATGAAGATCTTGCAGCGCGGATCCGGCGCGCCCGAGGACCACCACTTGCGCCCGTTGATGACGTAGTGATCGCCCTGGCGTTCGATGCGGCTTTCGATGTTGGTGGCATCCGAGGAAGCGACCCCCGGTTCGGTCATGGCAAAGCAACTGCGAATCTCGCCATTCAACAAGGGAGCCAGCCATTTTTTCTTGTGCTCTTCCGTGCCATAGCGCGCGAATACCTCCATGTTGCCGGTATCCGGTGCCGAGCAGTTGAACACTTCCGGCGCCCAGTGCACGCGCCCCATGATTTCGCACAGGGGTGCGTACTCCGCGTTTTTTAGCCCCGCGCCGTACTCGGACTCGGGCAGAAAAAGATTCCACAGCTTCTTCGCCTTGGCGTGTTTCTTCAACTCCTCGATGATTGCCACGGGTTGCCAGCGGTCGCCTTGCGCCACTTGAGCGTGGTAGACCGCCTCGTTGGGATAGATGTACTCGTCCATGAAGGCCGTCAGTTCGGCTTGCAGCTTCTGTACTTTCGCGGAGTAGTTGAATTCCATTGCTTGGTCCGTTGTGGTTGCGTTGTGGTTGCGTCGTGATTTATGAGAAGCGATTCTACTCGGTTGGCCGACGCCACCATGTTCACTTGCGCGCCGGGGTGACCACTTCGAATTGCCAGATCGCCTCGCGCAAAAAATCTGGCACCGGTTTTGGCTTGCGCTCCGTGGGATCAGCATTTACGTAGATCACCTCGCCCGAAACAAGGTGCTCGGCGCCGCGATGAATCTCCATCAGGAACTTAATACTACTGCTCCCCAGGCGGCCCACCCGGGCACAGACCTCCAAGAGATCGTCGTAGCGGGCCGGTGCGTGATATTCAACCGTGGCTTTCACCACGAACATATCGCAATCGCGGGCCAAGAGCGCATCCGGATAGGGGTAGCCCAGGGCACGCCAGTATTCAGTGATGGCTACGTCGAAGTAGGCCAAGTAATGCCCATTGAACACGATGCCTTGCCGGTCCACCTCGGCCCAGCGCACTCGCATGCAATGCTTGAGGGAAAAGTCTTGATGTGCCATGTACCGGGACCGGATAAAGGCAGCGATTATAGGTGCCAATGGAAGGTCTCCAACGCGCCGCTCATTCCCGCCCTTTACATTGAAGTACACTTCTCATTGGCATCCGCAGGACTTGCTGAAAAAGTTATGCCGAATAACCGTTCAACCATTCCCTACACTAAGCTGGCACTAGCGCTGGCCTCGCCCGCAATAACTCACTCATGAACGATCTTTTTCGATGGCTCGCACCGCCCGCCTTGGTGTTCGCCGGGAGCAGCGCTTGTTACGCGATTCAGTACATGAAGGCCGAAGACGCCCAGAAGCTCATGTTTCCAGACGCCACCTTCACAGCCGCGCACGTGTCCTTGAATGACGAGCAGAAGAAATCCGTGGAGATAGTTTCGGGCGTGTCCGTGCGCATTCCCGATCACAAAGTATGGCGCGTGGAAAAGGACGGCAAGCTCGTGGGGTTTTTCTTCGTGGATGAAGTCTGGGGCAAGCACGAACTCATCACCTACGCGGTAGCCATCACCGCCGATGGCAAAGTGAAGCAGGTGGAAGTGCTGGATTACCGCGAAACCCACGGCTTCGAAATTCGCAATCCGCGCTGGCGCGCGCAATTCGTGGGCAAGAGTCTCGATGAGAGTCTCATCCTCAACAAGCACATCAAGAACATCACCGATGCGACCATGTCGTGCCGCCATGTCACCGAAGGCGTGCGACGGTTGCTCGCGCTGCATGAAGTCGTATTGAGGTGAGGTCCTTAGCCACCCTTCCCTACCACGGTTCCCGGTAGGTTTCCATGCGCTTGTCCTTCCGCCACCAGGCGTGGATCTACAGTGTTTTCGGGGTGCTCTTCGTCTCGGGCGCGCTATGGGTCTTGTTCCATTACTTCGTGAAGATCGAGGGCGAGTTCGGCCCCACCATACATCCTCTCGAACCTTGGTGGCTCAAGATCCACGGCGCCGCCGTCATGGTGTTCTTGTTCTTGCTCGGAACCTTGTTGCTGAGCCACATGGAAACAGCGTGGTGCATCGGCCGCAACATTCCCACGGGCGTCGCATTCGTGAGTTTCAACTTGATCCTGGTGGTGAGCGGCTATATGCTCTACTACTTCGGAGGAGAGACGGCGCGCCCCATTATCAGCCTCGTGCATTGGGTGCTGGGCATGGCGGCTCCCGTCATCATCGGCGTCCACGTGTGGCGCGGGCGTGCCGAACGCCCAGGTAACCTGCGCAAGAAACTGCATTGGCGCAAACCCGCGGTGCCGCCCAAGCGGCCGCATTAGAAGTATCGCCGCGTCACCCACTCGGCCACTAGGCAAGGTTTGCCGCTGCCTTCGCGCTCGACGCCCACTCCCCAGATCAATTGCACTCCGCCCGGGATATCCTCAAGCTTGTCCAAACGGAAACGCGCGCGAATGCGCGCCCCCACGGGCACGGGATCGGTGAAGCGCAGCCGGTTGAAGCCGTAGTTCACCCCCATCTTGGTGCCCGTGAACTCCAGGCAATCCCCCAGGAATTTGCTCAGTAACGACATGGTCAAGAAGCCGTGAGCGATGGGCGCTTTGAATGGCGATTCGCGCTGGGCACGCTGCGCGTCCACATGAATCCACTGATGATCGCCCGTGGCTTCGGCGAACTGGTCAATGCGCGCTTGCGTCATTTCCAACCATTCACTGAGCACGATCTCCTCGCCCACGCGGGCGCGCAAATCGCCGGTGCCATTTATTGTTATCTTAGCCATGCTCGTCAGTCCCCGTGGAAAGCGTGGGATTATACGAAGTGGAATGTCTTGTCCGTTACCCGGGGAAAAATAAGATGACGCAACAAATCTCGATAGTGGGGCTCGGCCGCATGGGCGCGAACATGGCGCGGCGCTTGGCGCGCGGCGGTGTCTCGGTACACGCCTTCGATGTGAGTCCCGTGGCGCGAGGTGCCCTCGAAGGCGAAGCCAGGATCAAACTCTTCGATGATCACGCTTCGCTGCTTGCTTCCCTATCGCGGCCTCGAATCATCTGGATGATGCTGCCTGCCGGCCAGATCAGCGATGACACCCTGGCCGCCCTCGTGGCTCAACTCGCCCCCGGAGATCTGGTGGTCGACGGCGCCAACGCCAATTACCGAGATTCCCAGCGCCATGCCGCCCAATTGGCCGAGCACGGAATCGGCTTCATGGACGCCGGCGTATCGGGTGGCATCTGGGGATTGAAGGAAGGTTACGCCCTCATGCTGGGCGGCAGCCAGGAGGCCTTCGTCCGCCTGGAGCCCTTCGTGCGAATACTGGCGCCCGGGCCTGATCGCGGATGGCTGCATTGCGGACCCGTGGGCGCGGGGCACTTCGTGAAAATGGTCCACAACGGTATCGAGTACGGAATGATGCAAGCCTTCGCCGAAGGTTTTGCCCTGATGCGTGCCAAGACCGAGATGAACCTCGACATTGCCGCCATTTCGGAAATGTGGCGCCACGGCAGCGTGGTGCGCTCCTGGTTGCTGGATCTCACGGCGGAGTTTCTCCAGCGCGACACCGCCCTGGAGCAAATCAAGCCGGTAGTAGCCGATTCCGGCGAAGGACGCTGGACCGCCGTGGAAGCCATCGAGCTGGGCGTGCCTACGCCGGTGATGAGCCTCGCCCTCATGGCGCGTTTCGCCAGCCAGGGGAAGGACGACTACGGCTCCAAACTGCTGGCCATGATGCGGGCGGGTTTTGGCGGGCACGCCGTACAAGCCCAAGGCGGCGACGGCAAGACATGATCGTGGTCATCATGGGGGTATCAGGCTGCGGCAAGACCGCGGTTGGCCAGTTCTACGCGGATTCCCAGGGCTGGAAGTTCCTGGACGCGGACAACTACCACTCCTCGGAAAACATCGCCAAGATGGGCGTGGGAACTCCCCTCCAGGACGAAGACCGCTGGCCTTGGCTGGATCGCTTGAACGCCCTGCTGAAGGAAATTTCATCCCAGGGCGGGAGCTGCGTGCTCGCATGCTCGGCGTTGAAGCAGCGCTACAGGGATCGCATCGCCCAAGGAATTCCCAGCCTGCGCCATCCGCGTTCGATCGTCAACAGGGGCCCCCGCCCTCCTGGCCGCCATCTTCCCCTACTTGAACCGCCCCGCGATCGAGCTCGATTCCCGCACCAGCATCGCCGAATCGGAGGTAACGGCAATCATCTTAGCACCCAGCCCTATCCATTTCTTCGCCCCCGCCTCCTCGAAGTACAAGATCCCCGGTGCCTTGCCGGTTTTCTTGGTTCGGGTGATTACGTCCGCGATGGCCGATTGGACCTCGGGGTGGCCTGGGTTGCCTAGCTGGCCCAGATCGCACGCGAAGTCCTGCGGCCCGACGAACAAACCGTCGATTCCGTCCACGGCGGCGATCTTTTCGATGTTGTTCCAGCCCTGCCGGGTCTCGATCTGCACGATGACGCAGATCTCCTCGTGAGCATGGTGCAGATAATCCTTCACGCGCCCGTAGCGGCTGGACCGCGAACCCGTGGACACACCTCGCATCCCATGGGGCGGATAGCGCACTGAAGCCACTGCCCGGCGCGCTTCCTCCTCGTTCTGAACGTATGGAATGAGCAGGCTTTGCACACCCCCATCGAGCAGCCGCTTGATGGTCACCATGTCGTTCCACGGGCAGCGCACGATGGGACTTGCCGCGTAGGCGGATACGGCCAGCAATTGGCTTTGGACCTGAGGAAGATCGTTAGGGGCGTGCTCCATGTCGATCAACACCCAATCGAACCCCGCCGCCGCGCAAATTTCCGCCGCGATCACATTACCCAGGCTCAGCCAACAGCCAATCTGCACCTTTCCCGCGCGCAGATTGCGTTTGAGATGGTTGATGGGGTGTTCCATGGTGCCCTCCTGTTGCGGCGGGGAACGAATAAACAAAAAAGGCCTGGATTGCTCCAAGCCTCGTTGTGGCGCGCCCGGAGAGATTCGAACTCCCGACCCCTTGGTTCGTAGCCAAGTACTCTATCCAACTGAGCTACGGGCGCAGCGGGCGCGGATTGTAGCAGAGCCGATCAGGGCAAGTCGAAGCCTCCGGAGCAAATTACCTAAAGGGAGCTGCAAGCGTAGGCTTCGAGCCCGGCATGACATGCTAACCTAGCCTAATCGAGTGCAATGAATGAGCCGTCCATGAACTCTTCCTTGCTTTGGGTGGGCACCGGGCTGATCCTCATCGTGGCCGAATTGGTCACGGGCACTTTCTATCTGCTCGTGCTGGGATTGGCCTGCATGGCAGGTGCGGCGGCCAGCTTCGTGGGGTTGGGAGCAGAGATCCAGACGATTCTCGCCGCCCTGGTCGCGGTACTCGGGGCGCTTTGGGTTCGAAGACATAATCAGTCCAAGGAACAACCCAAAATGCCCTCATTGGATCTGGGCCAGGCAGTGCGCTGGGAGAGTTGGGTCAGCGAAGCCGACCGGCTGGCGCGCGTAAGTTATCGCGGCGCTTCATGGGACGCTAAGATCGAGGGGGAGTTTTCCGGCACCCCGCAAGAGGTGTTCTACATCACGGAAATTTCCGGTAACCAGCTCACTGTATCCAAGGCGAAACGCTGATGGCCGCGCAAAATCTTCCGCCCGCGAGGACCCAGCTCAACCCGCCAGCCAGGGCCAACCCACCCCCAATCAAGAAACAGGAGATGAGCATGTTTCCCAAGCTAGTGATCATCGTCTTTCTCTCTGCGGTGATCTTTTTCTTTGCGGACACACGGCCCTACTTTCTGCCTTTCCTGATCGTTGCCTTGGCGGTGGCCTTCATCGTCGAGGGTGTGCGGATCGTGCCGCAACAAAACGCCTGGGTGGTGGAGCGCTTTGGCAGGTTTCATCAAGCGCTCGAACCCGGGCTGCGCATCATCGTCCCCTTCATCGACCGCGTGGCTTACCGCCATTCGCTGAAGGAAGTGCCCTTCGACGTTCCCGAGCAAGTGTGCATCACCAAGGACAACACCCAGCTTTCCGTGGATGGGGTGCTCTATTTCCAGATCACGGATCCCAAGCTCGCGAGCTACGGCACTTCGGACTTCATCATGGCCATCACCCAGCTTGCGCAAACCACGATGCGCTCGGAAGTGGGACGCATGGAATTGGACCGCACGTTGGAAAGCCGCGAGGACATCAACAAACGCATCGTCAGCGTGCTAGACGAGGCCGGCCGCTCCTGGGGCGTGAAAGTCCTACGTTATGAAGTGAAGAATCTGACACCCCCGGAATCCATACTGCGCGCGATGCAGCAGCAGATCACGGCGGAGCGGGAGAAACGCGCCCTCATCGCCAAATCCGAGGGCCAGAAACAAGAAGAGATCAACTTGACCGAAGGCGAGAAGCAATCGGCGATATTGAAGTCCGAGGGCGCGAAAACCGCCGCCATCAACAAGGCTCAAGGCGACGCCATGGCGGTGCAACTCATGGCGGAAGCCACCGCCAACGCGGTGCGCGTGGTAGCCAATGCGCTGGGCGACAAGGGCGGCATGGATGCGGCTAATTTGAAAGTGGCCGAGCTATACATCAACGCCTTCTCGCATTTCGCCAAGACCAACAACACGCTGATCGTACCCAGCAACCTATCGGATATTTCCTCCGTGGTGGCCTCGGCCATGACGATATTGGACCGCACGAAATCGCCGCCAGCCACTGCTGCGTAGTGTCCCTTTCCGCGATGGGGGAAGGTTGGGATCACCCTTCGACAAGCTCAGGGCGAACGGCTAAGCACAGCATTGGGGTTACTCCTCCCTCCTCCCGCCTCCCTTAAGGTTTTATCTTCCACACTGGCTTCAAATACTTCGGCACCGCTGTCCCCTCTAACAACCGCGGACAGGGCACTGCTTGCGATGCTGTCACGGACAACGGCACCACCCCCGCCCACACCGGCCATGCGTAATCCTCCTCGTCGTCGCCAGGGTCGCCCGTGCGAATCTTCGCCGAACCTTCCTCGATGAGCATGTGGAGAACGGTGGTGGCCTTGAGTTCCTTCTTCGTCACTGGCCGCAGTTCTTTCCAGCGGCCTGGAAACAATTTCTCGGTGAAAATTTCCAGAACCCGCGACTTCTCGTCTTCCGCTTCCACTTTCTCGGCCACGCCGAATAGCATCACCGAGCGGTAGTTGATGGAGTGATTGAAGGCCGAGCGCGCCATCACCAAACCATCCACATGGGTGACGGTAAAGCACACATCGATACTCTTCGATTGTTCGCGCAACATGCGGCTAGCACTCGACCCATGCCAGTACACGTGCTCGCCTTCGCGCCAGTAGGAAGTGGGCGTGACGTAGGGCTTGCCTTCGATGTTATAGCCTGCGTGGCAAATAAAACCGGCGTCCAGTATGGCGGCCACCGTATCGAAGTCGTAGTTGCCCCGGTAGTGCTTGCGCTTGACGCGGGATCTAGATGTTTTCTTGATGTCGGGCATTTGCTGAGACCATTGAAGAATCGACGCTCAGTATCCCCGATCCGGGTACACCACACCATGCGGCGGCTCGCCGCGCTCGATTCTGCGAATGTTCTCGATCACCTGGCCTTCCGCCAACTCAGTGACCGTCTGCGCCGAAATATGCGGGGTGATGAAGACCTTCGGGTGCGGCCAAAGCGGGTTCTCCCTTGGCAAGGGCTCGTGCTGGAACACGTCCAGCATCGCGCCGCTTAGGTGCCCGCTATCGAGGGCCGCCAATAAATCTTCTTCCACCAGATGCCCGCCGCGCGCCAAGTTGATGACCGCGGCGCCAGCAGGCAACCGCGAAAAAATCTCGGAGTTGAGGATACCCTGCGTCTGTGGTGTCAGCGGCAACAGGTTGACGAGGATCTGGCTGCTCCCAAGAAATTCCCGCATGCCTTGCTCGCCCTGAAATATCGCCACGCCCTCGATCCGGCGCGGCGAACGGCTCCAGCCGTGGACCTGAAATCCCATTCTTGCCAGGGCACGCGCCAAGTCCGCGCCTAGCACGCCCAACCCCATCACCCCCACGCGGCGGTGCGCGACCGGAACTGCCGCTCTGGGCTGCCAGCGTCCCTCGCGCTGCCTGCTTTGGTAGTAGGGCATGTCGCGGTGGAAATGCAGCACGGCGTAAAGACCATACTCCGTCATCTGGTCCTTGAGACCGGCATCCACCAAGCGCAGGACCGGCACCCGCCCCGGCAACGTGGGATCCTGCAACAGCCCGTCCACGCCAGCACCCAAGACCAGGATCGCCCTCAAGTTGGGAAGCGTTGCGAGCAAGCCAGGAGGGGGATTCCACACCAAGGCATAACGAATATCTTCGGGAGCCCCAATTTGCGGCCAGGCCCTGAACTCGATATGGGGAAAAGCCTTCGCCAACACCAGGCTCCAAGGTTCTTGCGCGTCGATCTTGCTGTAGAACAGAAGCGCCACGTTAAGTGATCCCGTCTGCCGGCCAGCGAGCCAGTATTTCGTAATGGGATGTACCGGCGTCGCGCCGCGAGCGCACCAGCACGAAATCTTGCACGCGCCATTCAAAAAGCGGGATCTTGGTTTCCACCGGGCGGCACTGCGCATTGCGCAACAAGCTCACGTGGGGCGTGAAGGGTCGCCGTTCGATCACGATCCCAGCGTCGCGCGCGTTACGGCGCAGGTCTTTCACCAGCCGCGCGAGCGGTTCGGGTGTAACGGCGGGAGCGAGCCAAGCGATGCGGTTGTGCGCCCAGCATCCCGCGCCCGCCATGTGCAAGGAGAAACTTTGCATCCTTGTACGCTCGCCAGTTGCGTGCATCGCTTGCGCTTGATCCGCGGATATCTCGCCTAGAAACACCAAGGTCATGTGTATGGATTCGCGGCGGGTAATTCGCCCGCCAAAAACCTCGTGCAGTTTTTTCGCCTCCCGGACCATCCGCTCGCGGCACAAGTCGTCCGGCCACAGAGCGAAGAACAACCGTTGCTGGTCAACCGCCGGCATTCTCGATGAGCGCCACCGCGTGCGCCGCGATACCCTCGGCACGTCCCAGGTGGCCGATACCCTCGTTGGTCTTGGCCTTGACGCTGACCTGCGAGGCGTCCACTCCAAGGTCCGCGGCGATATTGGCAACCATGGCCGCGATGTACGGGCCAAGCTTGGGTCTTTGCGCGATCACCGTGCTATCCACATTACTCACGCGATAGCCGCGAGCGCCTAGCATGCTGGCAACCTCTCTTAACAGCCCCCGGCTATCGGCTTGCGCGTAGCGCGCGTCGCTATCGGGAAAGTGCGTCCCGATATCTCCCAGCGCCGCAGCTCCGAGCAGCGCGTCGCACAGGGCGTGGACGAGCACATCGGCATCGGAGTGCCCCAGCAAGCCGCGATCATGTGGAATGTCCACGCCCGCGATGACCAGCCTGCGGCCCACTGCCAGCCGGTGTACATCGTAGCCGTGACCAACGCGCAATCCCACTAACTTCTCGATAGTCCAGGTTCGTTCGGGCGCAACTCCGGCGCCAGCCGGTCGAGCACGCCGTTGATATATTTGTGCCCGTCGGTGCCGCCGAAAATCTTGGCTAACTCCACGGCTTCGTTGATGACAACCTTGTAGGGCACATCGGGACATGCATGAAGCTCGTAGGCACCCAGCAACAAGATGGCATGCTCCACCGGGCTCAACTGCTGAACTTCGCGATCCAGATGGGGAACCAGCTTGCCGCGCAAGGCAACCGCTTGCGCGGTGGTCCCCTTGATCAGTATGGCCAAGTACGCATCGTCCGCTTGGGCATGTTCTTCACCCGCTCGCAATTGCTCCAGCAAGTCCGCGGCGGAAGTATCGTTGAGCAACCACTGGTACAAGCCCTGCAATGCCAGCTCGCGCGAGCGCCGGCGCCCGCCTCTCGCCGGCACGCGCCGCTTAGGCAGCGCCTCAGCACTCGTCATCGATTTGCCTCAGTAAGTTAGCCATCTCCACCGCTACCCGGCCGGCTTCCGCGCCCTTGGCGCTCATGCGGGCGAGCGCTTGGTCTTCATCGTCCGTGGTGAGGATACCGTTGGCGATGGGCACGCCTGTTTCCATTTGCACCGTGCTCACTCCTTGTGCAGAATTATTGGCCACGATTTCGAAGTGATAGGTCTCGCCGCGGACTACCGCGCCCAGCGCCACTAGCGCGTCGAAGAGATCCGTGTGCGCCATCCGCTGCAACGCCAAGGGAATTTCCAAGGCGCCCGCCACGCTGGCCATCGTGATATTGCCCGGGGGCACGCCTAGTTTGTTCAATTCCTCGATGCAGGCATTGAGTAGCCCTTCGGTGATCTCGCCATTGAAACGGCTGGTCACGATACCGATTCGCAGTCCATCGCCCTCGATGGATGCTTCCAACTCTTTAATGCCTTCAAAATTCGCCACAGTCGTTAGTTGCCTTGAGTAAGTTTGTTATTTCCGTTTGATGGATGTGACTACGGGTAGTGCATCGCTGGGCACCAAATAGCCCGTTACCTCCAAATCGAAGCCCGTCATGCTGGGCATCTTGCGCGGCGCGCCCAGCAGCTTCATCCGCGTCACGCCCAAATCTCGAAGAATTTGCGCGCCAATGCCATAGGCCCGAAAATCCATCTTCCGCGCCACTGGGCCGCCTTTGGTTTGTAGGCGCTCTATCAGCTCGTCACCGCTCTCGTCCCGGTGCAGCAGCACCACCACGCCACGCTCGGCGGCGGCGATAGTTCGCAGGGCATCGTTCAAATTCCAGGAGTGGGCAGTGCTCGCCGCATCCAGCAAATCGACGGCGGAGAACGGTTCATGCACCCGCACCAGCGTTTCCTCGCCCGCGACGATAGTGCCGCGAACAATGGCTAAGTGCACGTCGCGCGAAGTGACGTCGCGATAAGCGTGAACGGTGAAGCGGCCATGCATGGTTTCCAGTCCCCGCTCCATTTCGCGCACCACCAGCGATTCCGTTCGGCTGCGATAATGGATTAGATCGGCGATAGTGCCCACTTTCAGGGAATGCTGGGTTGCGAAATCGAGCAAGTCCGGCAAGCGTGCCATTTCGCCATCATCCTTGAGTATTTCGCAAATCACCGCCGCCGGCTCAACCCCCGCCTGGGCCGCCAGATCGCAGCCCGCTTCGGTGTGCCCTGCCCTGGCCAGTACACCGCCGGTTTGCGCCATCAAGGGAAAGATATGGCCCGGTTGCACGATATCCGCGGGCTTCGCGTCTTTCCTCACCGCCGCCTTCACGGTAGTGGCCCGGTCCGCAGCCGAGATACCAGTGGTCACACCCTGCGCGGCTTCGATGGAGACCGTGAAGTTCGTTCCCATCTGGGAGCGGTTCTTCGCCACCATTAAAGGTAGATCGAGCTGGCGGCAGCGCGCCTCCGTCAGGGTCAAGCATATCAGCCCCCGCCCGTACCGCGCCATGAAATTGACCGCCTCAGGCGTGACGAACTCGGCCGCCATGACCAGATCGCCTTCGTTCTCCCGGTCCTCTTCATCGACCAGGATCACCATGCGTCCGGCCTTGATCTCGGCGATGATGTCGGGGGTAGTGCTGAGTTTCATGGGCATAAGAGCGGCGCGGGAAGCGTAAGCACGCAAAGCGGTATTTTGCCAGAGGAATGCAAGCGCTAAGCCCGGCCCAAACGAGATTATGATGCCGCTTCACCAACGCCCTCATAATCCACAGCTCAATGGCCGCCACCCAACGCCGTCTTGCCTCCATCATGTTCAGCGACATGGTGGGTTATAGCGCACTGGCTCAGCGCAACGAGATGCTCGCCATCGAGTTGCTGGAAGAGCACCGGCGCTTATTGCGAGGAATGTTCGTTCAGTTTGGCGGCCGGGAAATGGACGCGGTGGGTGATGGTTTTTTCGTGGAGTTCTCTAGCGCCGTGGCGATTCAGAAAGCGCTGGTGGAACGCAATGCCTCAGTCGAGAAAGAACGGCAAATCCAGGTGCGGATCGGGCTACATGTCTGAGATGTGGTGGTTGAGGGCGAACGGGTTATGGGCGATGGCGTCAATATCGCGGCCCGTATTCAGCCCCTGGCGCAAGCTGGCGATATCCTGCTATCCGACGACATGGCCCGCCAGATCCAGAACAAGATAGATGCTCCGCTGGAGGACCTCGGGCCACAAAACCTCAAGAACATTGCTGCTCCCATGCAGATTTACCGGCTTCGGCTGCCGTGGCAGGAAGCTCGGGGTAGGTCTCCTTCGCCACCGTCTCGCAAACGGCCGCTCTTGATCGGAATCGCAACCGCGGCAGTGCTCATCGCAGCCTTGTCGGCCGGGATCCTCCATAAGCAATCAACGGCACCTGTCTTGCCGCCGGATCAAGCAAAAGGACCTGCCCTTGCGCTACCGAAGGGACCATCCATCGCAGTCCTGCCGTTCAATAATCTAAGTGGCAACAAGGATGACGACTACTTCAGCGATGGCATCTCGGAGGACATTATCACTGCCTTGAGCCGTTTCAACGATCTGTTTGTAATCGCCCGTAACTCCACTTTCCAATTCAAGGGCAAGTCGGTGGACGTGCGGGAGGTTGGAAAAAATCTGGGCGTGCAATACATACTTGAAGGTAGTGTGAGGCGAGACCAGTCCCGCATCCGCGTCACGGCTCAGTTACTCGACGCTAGAAATGGGATGCATCTTTGGGCGGAGAACTATGACCGAGATCTCACTGCGAACAGTATCTTTTCCATACAGGATGAACTGACATCCAAAGTCGTATCGAAAATCGGCGACCCGCTGCGGGGAATGATCTCCCAAACCGCAATGAGTGAAGCCAGCCGAAGTGGCAATGTTGCCCTCAGCGCCTACGAATGCGTGCTCAAAGCTAAAGCCTACTTTGTTACTTTCGATCCCCTCGATCACAATATCACCAGGGATTGCCTGGAGGAAGCAGTCAAAACCGATCCTTCCTACTCTGATGCCTGGGCATGGCTGGCATTGGTTTACGTGGACGAGTATCTTTTTCACTTCAATCCGCGGCCCAATTCGGTAGAAAGAGCAGTGGAAGCTGCGCGCCGAAGCATCACACTGGACCCGTCAAACCAAATGGGAAATTGGTTTTTGGCACGAGCGCTCTTCGTCCAGCGAAAGTTCGATGAATTTTTGCCGCAGGCAGAACGTGCGGTAGGACTAAATCTAAACAACACAGCGGTTCTTGCGGGTGCCTCTGTCTACATCTCCTACTCAGGTCAATGGGAGCGAGGAAAAGAACTCAATGATCGCGCGCTCGCGCTTAATCCCAATCCACCCTGGTGGTACTACGCTCCACAGTTTTTCTACCACTTTCGTTCCGGAGATGACCAACAGGCTCTAACCACCGCTCTCAAGATGAGGGCGGCCGCCCCAAGAATCTATTGGTCTCACGTCCTGCCAGTCGTCGCTTACGCTCAACTCGGACGGCTTGAAGACGCGAAATCGTCCGCCGCGGAACTTCTAAGGCTAATGCCGAACTATGCATCATCCCGAGCGCGAGAAGATTTTCGTATGTATAACTTCTCGCCGCAACTGACTGCTCGCATAGTCGACGGCCTGCGAAAAGCCGGGATCAATATTTTTGACGAACCGAAGTAAGTTCGCCCATCTAGTCAGTCGCGGCCAGCCGCTCCACGTAGCGGGCAATAAGGTCAATCTCAAGATTCACCAACACACCTACCTTGAGTTCTTTTAGGTTGGTAACCTCCACCGTGTGTGGAATCAGGTTCACATCGAAGTGATCCTCATCCACATGGTTGACCGTCAAACTCACGCCATTCACGGTGATGGATCCCTTGCGCGCGATGTATTTGGCGAGATCTTTCGGTGCGCGCACTTCCAGCAACCAGCTTTCACCTAGCCGTTCGAAGCGAGTGACTTCTCCGGCACCATCCACGTGCCCCGTGACCAGATGACCACCCAGACGGTCTGAGAGTCTCAATGCTTTTTCCAGATTCACGTCGCTACCCAGCGCGAGTCCCGCGGTGCAGTCTAGAGTTTCCCTGGAGACATCCACTTCAAAGCCGCCCCCACCGAAGTTCACCACGGTCAGACAACAGCCATTGACCGCGATGCTGTCGCCGATCTTTACGTCCGCGAGATCGAGACCGGCGCTGGCGATATGCAGGCGCTGTCCTTTTTCCAAAGGTGTGGATTGAGTGATCGTGCCTTGGGCTTCTATGATTCCGGTGAACATTTCGGCGAGAGGAACGGTGGTTGGACGATAGTTATAAGGGTATCGCAATTTCGTACGCGACCGGTTCAGTCCGCCGTCCACCCTTCGACTTCGCTCAGGGCGAACGGCTAGATATGTTCATCTTTCAAATGTCTGCTCTTCGGCTGGCTCGGGGCGAACGGCTAGGTTTCCGATACGAGCAGCGGTAATACCCGTCCCATGAATCGCCAATCGTTCCCGACCCGCTGCACATCGAAAATATCGAGACCGATTCGTTGATAGAGGGCCGTCAGCTCACCCAAGGCGAACATCCCCCGGCCGAAATCTCCCAGCAAGTGAGGCGCGAGATAGACCAGTAGCTCATCCACTAACCCTGCCTTGAGCAAGGCCCCGTGGAGCCGGTTGCCCGATTCGGCCAGAATCTCGTTCATTTCCCGTTTGGCCAGTTCGCGCATCAAACCGGGAAGATCGACCTTTCCCTCGGCGTTGGGAACCTTTAAGACCTCGGCGCCCTTTTCTTGCAGAGCCCGAGTTTTCTCCGAATTGCTCACCGCAGTCGCGATGAGAACCGGGCCCCCATCGAAGATCTTCGCGGTGAGCGGCACTTGCAGGTTGCTGTCCACCACGATTCTCGTGGGCTGGCGTGTGGTGGGAACAGCGCGAACGGTAAGCCTTGGATCGTCGTCTTTCAACGTACCGATGCCAGCCATGATGGCGCAAGAGCGCGCGCGAAAGTGGTGGCCGTCCTTGCGCGCCTCCGGTCCCGTGATCCATTGGCTCATGCCGTTTTTGAGAGCCGTTCGGCCATCGAGGCTCGCAGCGACCTTCATGCGCAGAAAGGGCCGGCCGCGCGTCATGCGAGACACGAAGCCTTGGTTGAGTTCGGCGGCCTCGGCCGCCATGAGCCCGCATTGCGTTTCGATGCCCGCCGCGCGTAGCTTCGCCAAGCCCTGTCCGCCCACCAAGGGATTTGGATCTTGCATGGCAGCGATAACATGCTTCACGCCGGCCGCGATTAGCGCATCCACGCATGGCGGGGTGCGGCCATGATGGCTGCACGGTTCCAGGCTCACAAACGCCGTCGCGCCCTTGGCCCGCACGCCCGCCACCCGTAATGCATTAATCTCCGCGTGCGCTTCGCCCGCACGCTCATGCCAGCCCTCGCCCACCACCACGCCGTCTCGCACCAGCACGCAACCCACGCGGGGATTCGGCGTAGTGGTGTAGAGGCCGCGCTCCGCCAGTTGCAGAGCGCGCGCCATGTGTTGGTGGTCGGAGAAGGAAAACATCTGAATCAAGGGAGGAGGGAGGGGGGAGGAGGGAGGAGTAATGGGTGCGCGTTACGAACCGGCAATGTCAAACGCGTAGAGCACGCCCTAGTGCCCTTACCCTTAACCCTCGGAATTACCACGAACTGGCGGGCACTCCTCCCACCTCCCTCCTCCCTCTCACGCCGCCCCTCTCGCCCTTCTGCGCGCCCCCGGCTTGCCCACTTCCTTCAGCACATCGCGGAAATCCTCCACGTCCTGAAAATCCTTGTACACGGAGGCGAAGCGGATGTAGGCCACCTTGTCGAGTTTGTAGAGTTCCTTCATGACCATTTCCCCCACACTACGGGATGGTACTTCACGCTCGCCCAAGCTGAGGAGCTTTTGCCGGATGCGCTCGATGGCGGCATCCACGTACTCCGTGGGGACAGGGCGTTTGTGCAACGCGCGGGCGAAACCGGTGCGAAGTTTTTGCGCGTCGAATTCTTCGCGGTTGCCGTTCGTCTTGACCAACGAAGGCATGCGCAGCTCCACGGTTTCGTACGTGGTGAAGCGCTTGTCGCAAGCGGCACAGCGGCGGCGCCGGCGAATGCTGTCGCCCTCCTCGCTCACGCGCGAGTCC
>SHXO01000047.1 GCA_009693245.1 Betaproteobacteria bacterium
AGAAACGGCAGTTCCCTTCCGAAGTCCAGCTGGTTTTCACATCCTAAAACTGACCGACAAGCGCGGCGCCGGTACGCCTACTGTCGTGCGGCAAACCAAAGCTCGCCACATCTTGATTCGCTTGAATGAAATAGTTTCGGAAAACGATGCCTTGAGCCGGTTTAACGATCTCAAGGACCGCATCGAGAATAACGCGGATTTCGCTAGTTTGGCGCGCAATCATTCCGATGACGCCAGCGCTGCGAAAGGAGGCGAACTCGGATGGATTTCGCCGGGAGATACAGTGCCAGAGTTCGAGCGCGCCTTGAACGCGCTCAAACCTGGCGAAGTCAGTCAGCCCTTTCGCACACCCTTCGGATGGCACATCGTGCAGGTCACGGAGCGGCGCGACCAGGATATGTCGGAAGATCGCAACAAGATCCAAGCGCGCCAGGCCATACGGCTGCGCAAGTCCGACCAGCAATGGCAAGATTGGGTACGCTACCAGCGCGACAAAGCCTACGTCGAGTACCGGCTCAAGGATTGATGGAGGTTTAGCCTTCGCGCTCCAAATAGCGGTATGAATCACCGGCCACGCAAGCGCTTCGGGCAGCATTTTTTGCAGGACCGCGCGATCGTTGCGCGCATCGCCGATGCCATCGGTCCGAGGCCTGGCGAGACCATCGTGGAGGTAGGGCCAGGCACTGGCGTGCTCACTCAAGCCTTGCTGGAGCGCGGTGCCGTCGTGCAGGCGGTGGAAATCGACCGCGATTTGGCGGCGAGATTACGCGAGCGCTTTGCGAACCGGCCGTTAACCTTGCATGTAGGCGATGTGCTCAAGTTCGATCTGAGCACCTTCGGATCCGCGCCGCGTATCGCGGGAAATCTCCCCTACAACATCTCCACGCCGCTATTGTTTCAAATCGCCGCGCAGCTTCCCGGTCTCATGGACGGGCACTTCATGTTGCAAAAGGAAGTGGTGGACCGCATGGTTGCGCAACCCTCCACAAGCGAATACGGACGGCTATCGGTGATGATCCAATGCCGGTTCGCCGCCGAGAAACTCTTTGGCGTGCCGCCGGACGCCTTCGATCCTCCGCCCAAGGTCGAGTCCGCCGTGGTGCGCATTAAACCCTTGATACGTCCCGCGGCCATGATTGAAGACCCCGTCCTATTTGGCGAGCTGGTGACGCGCGCCTTTACCCAGCGGCGCAAGATGATCCGCAACGCGCTTGGAAGTTACCTTGCCGGGGCGCAGTGGAGCGCGGTCGCGCTCGATCCCGCGCTGCGGCCGGAAAATTTGAGCGTGGAAGATTACGCGCGAGCCGCCAATTACGTGGCGCGGCAACGCGCTAGCGCGATACCTGAATAAACTCGATCTTGTAACCGTCGGGGTCTTCCACGAATGCGATGACCGTGGTCCCGTGCTTCATCTGGCCTGCTTCGCGCGTCACCTTTCCGCCCCGCGCTCGCACGTCATCACAGGCCTTGTAAGCATCTTCGACTTCGAGCGCGATGTGCCCGTAGCCCGTGCCCAGATCGTATGTCTTTGTATCCCAGTTATGGGTGAGTTCGAGCACCGCCTGCTCGTCCTCCGAGCCGTATCCTACAAAGGCAAGGGTGAATTTTCCATCGGGATAATCCTTGCGCCGTAGCAACTTCATCCCCAGCACTTGTGTGTAGAAATCGAGGGAGCGTTGCAGATCTCCCACGCGAAGCATGGTGTGAAGTATTCTCATGCGTTCTCTCCTCAAATTTCCACGAGTTCGAAGTCCTCCTTGCGCGCACCGCATTCCGGGCAAACCCAGTTGACCGGAACGTCTTCCCAGAGTGTCCCCGCCTTGATGCCTTCCTCGGGGACTCCGGCGGCCTCATCGTAGATGTAACCGCAAATCACACACATATATGTCTTGGAAACTTGCACGCCGGACGTCATCGTCGTTCTATCGAGAATCAAGTAAACTCCGCATTTTATAGGAATGCCCGCCCGGGCAGAACAAGTGTCCGCTGCCCCGCCTCCTATTGTGTTGACCTTCGCCGCTTCGGATCCCAGTGGTGGCGCGGGAATCCAAGCCGATCTTCTAACCCTGTCCAGCATGGGCTGTCATGCGCTGAGCGTGTTGACTGCCATCGTGGTGCAAGACACCGTGGGCGTGGAAAGCATGTACATCGTGGATGCCGACTGGGTCTCGGACCAGGCTCGTTGCGTGTTGGAGGATATGCCAGTCGCGGCATTCAAGGTCGGCGTACTCGGCAGCGTTGACGTCATCGCGGCGGTCGCCGAGATAGTGTCCGATTATCCAGAGGTTCCCTTGATATTGGACCCGGTACTGGCCTCGGGCCGCGGGGATGAGTTGGCGAGCGAGGCGGTGATCACCGCCATGCGCGAGTTGCTCATTCCGCAAACCACGGTACTTACGCCAAACAGTTTGGAGTTGCGCCGCTTGGTGCAAAGCGAATTAGACGAAGAAGAAGCAAGCATCGAAGCTTGCTCGCAGCGCTTGTTGGAATTAGGTTGCGAGTATGTCCTGGTCACTGGTACCCACGAGAATACTCCGCAGGTCGTCAATCTTCTGTACTCGCGTGAAGGCCTGGTGCGCAGCGATACTTGGCAGCGCTTACCGGGCAGCTACCATGGTTCGGGGTGCACCTTGGCCTCCGCCATTGCGGCTACCATAGCCAATGGACTGGATGTGCCAGAAGCCGTGCGCGATGCTCAAGAATTCACTTGGCAAGCCTTGAACGGCGCCTACCGGCCAGGCATGGGGCAGATGATTCCCGACCGTTTGTTCTGGGCACGCGAGGATGCTGAAGGCCCATCCGATTAGGGGCTTGTACGCCATCACACCGGCCGTCGGTGACGAAGCGGATTATTTTCCGCGCATCGAACGAGCCCTGGCTGGAGGTGTGTCCTTGTTACAGTACCGAGACAAGACGGCGGATCGCGCGAGCGCACGCCGGCGCGCGCTCCGCCTACGCCAGCTTTGCGGGCGCTTTTGCGTCCCTTTGATCGTCAACGACGATGCCGAACTCGCCCGCGAAACGCAAGCCGCTGGCGTGCACTTGGGGCGAGAAGATCAAGACATCGCGCGCGCGCGCGCGCTGCTGGGCATGGACGCGATCATTGGCGTATCTTGTTACGATCGGATCGAGCGCGCTCGCGAGGCGCAAGCACAGGGCGCGAATTACGTGGCTTTCGGGAGCGTTTTTCCATCGCAAGTCAAGCCTGGGGCGGTGCGATCTTCGTTGAAGCTGATTCGCGAGGCGAGGGATGAAATGCGGATTCCCATCGTCGCCATAGGCGGCATAGACTTGGGAAATGCCGCTCGGGTGATCGAGGCGGGTGCGCATTGCATCGCGGTCATCACCGCATTATTTTCCGCGCCGGACACCGGCGAGCTGGCACGCGCCTTCGCGGGGCTTTTTTCTCCAGTGGCACACAGAGGATGATGGACCATGGTCTCTAAAAACCAATTACTGTTCGAGGCGTCCCAGCGAATCATTCCTGGCGGCGTGAATTCCCCCGTGCGGGCCTTTCGAGCCGTGGGAGGCACCCCCGTGTTTTTTGCCAAGGCCAGCGGATCGCGGTTTTGGGACGCGGACGGCAAATCCTATCTGGACTATGTCGGCTCATGGGGTCCTTTGATCGTGGGCCATGCTCACCCTGAAGTGATCGAGGCGGTGCGCAAGGCCGCCGAGTCTGGTCTTAGCTTCGGGGCCCCAACACAAGCCGAGCTCGAATTGGCGGAACTCCTCCAGCAGCATCTGCCTTCACTGGAGATGTTGCGCCTGGTGAGCTCCGGAACGGAAGCTACTATGACGGCGATCCGCTTGGCGAGAGGCTACACGGGCCGCAGCAAGATCATCAAATTCGAAGGTTGTTATCACGGCCATGCCGACGCCTTGCTGGTGAAGGCCGGGTCGGGCGCGCTGACCTTTGGCCAGCCTAGTTCCGCGGGTGTGCCGGCCGAGACGGCTGCTCACACGATCGTGCTCTCCTTCAATGATGCGGACGGTCTGAAAAAGGCCTTCGGCGAGCAAGGCAAGAGCATTGCCGCGGTCATCGTGGAGCCCGTTCCGGGAAACATGAATCTCATTCATCCCGCGCCTGGGTATTTGCAATTGATGCGAGAACTATGCACGCGCGACGGCGCAGTGTTGATCTTTGACGAGGTCATGACAGGATTCCGTGTGGCGCCACAGGGCGCCCAAGGCTTGTTTGGCATTCAACCTGACCTGACCACTCTGGGTAAAGTCGTCGGCGGGGGCATGCCGCTGGCTGCGTTCGGAGGGCGGCGCGAGATCATGCAGTGTATTGCGCCGCTCGGGCCGGTGTATCAAGCGGGAACCTTGTCAGGCAATCCCGTCGCGGTGGCCGCAGGCTTGGCCACATTACGCCTAATCGGCAAAGCCGGTTTTTTCGAAGACCTGTGCCGGCGCTGCCGTGCCTTGACGGATGGCGTCACGCAAGCCGCCGCGCAGGCCGGCGTTGCCTTTAGCGCGCAATCCGTGGGGGGCATGTTCGGAATGTACTTCAGCGCCAAGGCGCCCGAGAGCTACGCGCAGGTCATGCAAAGCGACCGCGAGAAATTCAATCGTTTTTTTCACCTAATGCTTGAAGAGGGAATATATCTAGCACCCTCGGCCTTCGAAGCGGGATTCGTTTCTTCCGCGCACTCGCAGGCCGATATCGAGGAAACTACCGCCGCCGCACGCCGCGCGTTCGGCAAACTCACGGCGCCAGCCGCTACTTCAGCGCGCTAATGTATTGGGCGACCGCTTCGATTTCCTTGTCCGTCATGCGCGCGGCGATGGCGCGCATCATGTTATTGGGATCGTTTGCGCGTTCGTTGCCTCGAAAGGCTTTCAGTTGGGCGGTGACGTATTCGGCGTGCTGGCCCGCCAAGCGCGGATATTGGGCGGGAATTCCCGCGCCGTTGGGAGAGTGACAACCGGCGCACGCCGCGACACCCGTGCCCGGATTCCCTCCGCGGTAGAGCTTACGTCCCATTTCCACGCCGTTGGCGTCCTTGGTGCCGGCCCCTTTTGGGGTCTGGGTGGAAAAATAAGCAGCGACATTCTTGATGTCCTCGTCGCTCAAGGGCGATACCATGCCGGCCATCACCGTGGTTTTTCGGTCCCCCGATTTGTAGTTCTTGATTTGCTTCACCAGATAGTCCGCGTGTTGGCCGGCAAGGTGGGGATTGATCCCAAGGAAACTATTACCATCCGGTCCGTGACAAGCCGCGCAAACCTGGGATGCGATTTGCTGTCCTTTTTGGAGGTCGCCTGCGGCGGCCAGCGCGCAATTTGCGAGGGCCAGCAACGATAGCCCCAGTATGCAAGGTTTCATCTCAACTCCGAAAAATTTAGTATCCGGTTGCACTTGCTCCCTGTACGGGCCAAGCGGCGCGAGACACGACACGCGAAAGTGCGTGAACAAGGGCGTGAATAAGAGAGTGAATTCTATCTTAAGTAAAATGAGCGCCACATACCTAGACGTGGAATTTGCCTTCGGTGCCGCGAAACTGGAGCAGCTTCCCCCGGACGAAGGGCCGGAAGTGGCGTTTGCGGGCCGCTCCAATTCGGGTAAGTCCACGGCCATCAACGCGTTGTGCAACCGCAAGCGGTTGGCCTTCGTGAGCAAAACACCGGGCCGCACCCAGCAGATCAATTTTTACCGGGTTGCCACGGGAGGTTTCCTCGTGGACTTGCCAGGCTATGGTTACGCAAAGGTAGCGGGCAGCCTACGTTCCACGTGGGGAAAGTTGTTGGGGACCTACGTTACCGAGCGGCGCCCGCTTCGCGGTATCGTGGTGATGATGGACAGCAGGCGGCCCTTCACCGATCTTGATCTTCAGCTACTGGAATGGATCCAGCAGTCACCAAGGCCGGTGCACATGTTGCTCACGAAGGCGGACAAACTTAACCGGCAGGAATGCAACCGGCTCCTGAACCAAGCCCGCGACCAGCTTGCGGCCATGCCTGGGTTCCACACCGTGCAGTTGTTTTCCGGAGCTAGCAAGCTAGGTGTGGAGGAGGCCCGCGCAAAGGTATTGCAGTGGCTATTGCCCGTTTCGGAGCCTGCCGAAATGGGATCGCCGGGCGTTATTGAGTCTTAGAATGACGGTCTCGTTGGGCAAAAAAAACCCCGGTCAAAGGGGAGATGCCGGGGTTAAGCCTTACTTGATTGAATCAGTTAAGGCCCCGCTCAGGGAGGAGAAGCGGGAGACGTTACCGTCTGCAAGATTAGTTTCCCAGCTGCTTGAAAAGTTCCGTTGCACCGCAATGGCTCATGCATGTACTCCCAATCGAAGAGGAAAAGATGAACATACTGAGTGCCTTCCCGCGCAAGAGAATGCGCCGTCTTCGCCGGGATAACTTCACACGCAGGCTGATTCGTGAGCACTCGCTCACGGCGAATGACTTCATATATCCCGTATTCATATTGGATGGCGAGGGGCATACGGAGCCAGTGGAGTCCATGCCCGGGGTGGAGAGAATGACCCTCGATAAGCTCTATCCTGTCGCCGAACGGTGTCTAGAGCTTAAAATCCCCTGTCTTGCACTATTCCCCGTGGTGGAGCGGAGTCTCAAATCCCCTGGCGCCGAAGAGGCATTCAATCCGAAAGGATTGGTTCCGCGCGCTATTGCTGGGCTAAAGCAGCGTTTTCCAGAGTTGGGGGTGATGACCGATGTCGCCCTGGACCCGTACGCCAGTCACGGCCAGGACGGTGTTACCGATGACAGCGGCTATGTGCTCAATGACGAAACCATAGAAATTCTCGTCAAGCAGGCCCTCGTGCATGCCCAAGCGGGGGTCGATATCCTCGCGCCTTCGGACATGATGGACGGCCGCATCGGCGCCCTACGCGGCGCACTCGACGAGCGCCGCCATATTCACACCCGTATTTTGGCCTATTCGGCTAAGTACGCCTCTAGTTTTTACGCGCCTTTCCGGGATGCCGTGGGTTCTAGCGCTGATCTCGGTAAGGGTAACAAATACAACTACCAGATGGATCCAGCCAATTCCGACGAAGCCCTGTGGGAAGTGGGGCTCGACTTGGACGAAGGGGCGGATATGGTAATGGTCAAGCCTGGGCTCCCCTACCTGGATATCGTCCGGCGTGTCAAAGACACCTACAAAGTACCCACCTTCGTATACCAAGTGAGCGGAGAGTATGCGATGCTCATGGCCGCCATCAAAAACGGATGGCTCAACGAGAAGGCATGTGTGCTGGAAACGCTTCTTGCCTTCAAACGCGCGGGCGCCGATGGTATTTTGACTTACTTCGCGCTCCCGGCGGCCCAGTGGATGAAAGAAGAACTTTAGCTATTCGCCGCCGCGGCGCGGCGCTCGCGTTCGAGTTGTAGCACGAAGCGCTGAATCACGGTTTCCTGGGAGCTGCGTAGTCCCATGAATTCGCAGCCGTACCTGCGCACTGAATTCTTGCTGTCCCGGCTTGGCGCGGAGGCGTGTTGAATCCGGATGGACACGTCCATGCTCCCGGCCTCGTGAAGATCTATCCGGCATGCCTTGTAGGTCTTTCCCGCGTCTAACTCCGGGTAATCGGCGGGCGCGGACAAGGCGATCCCCCCCAACCAGATATCCAGAACCTGGCAAGCCAATACCGATTTGTCAAGGAGCGGCACCGAGCAAGTGATAGGTCTTCTAAACGGGATGGACGCCCTGTAGTAGGCGCGCCGCTGCACCTTCAGAACGCGTTGCGGAAGATCTAAACGAATGGCTGCTTGCCCCGCAAGGCTGGTGAGTTCCGGGCTTTCGGATTTGAATGCAATACGCGCACCATCCATGGAGCCGTCCAAGGACAGGCTCTTGCCGGCTTCGATTCGCGCCTTGTCCTTGTCGTTCGCCGGCGCATCGAGCAGCAGATAATTCTTCTCTGCATGGACTTCCAGAACCACGGCGACAAAACTTATTCCCCCGGCTTCCATGCGTGCCGTCATGATGGTGCGCGACTTTTGCAAGGCGCTGAGCGTGTACGCGATATCGACCTTGGTGTTCAGCCAATAGGGGCTTTCGTCGCTGGAATTACTCATGGATGTTCCTGGTTCAACAATGCATCGAGGCTGGCGAGCGAGGCGCGTGCTAAGGGCCGGCCCTCGAAGCTCATGCGCGAAGGATGGCGTTCGTGATCCTAGGATAAAACACAAATCTCTATCACCGCCTCGTAGGTTTCGATATCGAATGCCGGTGCCATGAATTCCTGGCTGCCGACGAATAAGCGAATTTCCTTGGCGGAAAAAGGGACGCCTTTATCGAGCAGATACATCTCAACATCTTTCGCGCTGTCAGCATACAAATGTAACTGAATGCCGGAATGTTTGCCGATACTACCTGTCACGAGCCCCCCCACGAGCAGCGGCCGAAAATGCTCGAATAGCCGCATGCTATCGCGTGCTAGGGTACGAAGCGAAACCAAGCGGTCTTGGTGCTCACTGGCGTGATAAAGCGCCTGATAACGGATCAACGCACTTTCGATTTGCTCGTTAGTGGGGAGATTGCGCGAATCTGGAGAGCCCACCTGGCGCGCGGCCTTGCGTTTTGCCGCGCCAAAATCCGTGACGCCATCTTCGGCGATGATACGAGCCGCCTGATGCGCGATCCGCTCTCGCATTTGCTCGCGCGCGCCGCTGTCTCCACGTGCCATGATCGCTTGCCTTAGGTGCGTGTTCAGTAAAGTTCGCCTTGCTTGTCGTCCGAAGGTTTAGGCGTGATGCCCACGGCGTTTCCTGGCGCGCCATCGGCCTCCGGCGGAAGATTCTCATGATAGAAATAGTCCATGATGGAGCCTGTGCCTTGTTCTTCGTGTAATCCGGTATCCGGATTGACGCGCGCGACGACCACGCCATTGGGCATTGTCGGAAGCTCCTGGGGAATGTTCTTTAAAGCCGCGCCCATGTATGTGATCCAAATTGGCAACGCGGCCTGTGAACCGGTCTCGTTGGAGCCTAGGGAGCGGGGCGTATCGAAACCCATCCACGCCACGGCCGTTAAGCGTTTCTGAAAGCCGGCAAACCACGCATCCATCTGGTCGTTCGTCGTCCCGGTCTTGCCCGCGATGTCGCCGCGGCCCAGTTGTAGTGCGCGCGCGCCTGTTCCTCCGCGTATGACGTCTTGCATCATGCTAAACATCACGAAAGCATTGCGCGGGTCGATCGCTTGCGGAGCGCCACCGCCTGCACGCGCGGGTTGTGCGCGGCTCAATACCTTGCCCTCGGAATCCTCCACACGCGAGATAAAGAACGGGGAGACGCGGTACCCGCTATTGGCGAATACGGAATAGCCTGTCGCAAGCTCCAATGGCGTTACCGACCCCGCACCCAAGGCCATGGGTAAATAAGCCGGGTGATGCTTGGCGTCGAAGCCAAATCGCGTGATGTAGTCTTGAGCGTACTGCGTGCCGATAGCGCGAAGAATCCGGATGGAAACCAGATTTTTGGATTTAGTCAGCGCCACGCGCATGCGTATGGGACCATCGTAAGTGCCATCGAAATTCTTGGGCTCCCAGCTTGCCGAACCGGTCTCGGCCGAATCGAAACTCAAGGGGGCATCATTGATGATCGTGGCTGGCGTGAAGCCTTTCTCTAATGCCGCGGAGTAGATGAAGGGCTTGAAACTCGACCCGGGTTGCCGCTGGCTTTGAGTCACATGGTTGTATTTATTGCGCAAGTAGTCGAAGCCGCCGACGAGTGCGCGAATGGATCCGGACTCCGGATCCATGCCGACCAGACCCGCTTCCACCAAGGGAATCTGGGCCAACTCCCAAACTTCCTTTTCGTTCTTGCGAACCCGGATGAAAGCGCCCCGGCGAATTCTCTTGTTGGCGGACGCCTTATCGTTCAGGTACGGTTTTGCGAGCTTCAGGGCATCGGCGCCGATCTCGATGGTTTCGCCTCCTTTAAGGTACGCCTTGAGACTCTTGGGGTTTGCTTCGAGCACTAAAGCCACCCGTAGGTCATCGCTGTCTTCCCAGTCTTGCAGAAAGTCCTCCAAATCATCCTCGGCACTGTCTTGGGGTAATTCCTGAAATCCCTCGGCTCCGCGGTAGCCGTGCCTGCGATCATAGTCGAGTACTCCCTTGCGCACGGCCAAATAGGCGGCCTCTTGATGTTCCTTATTGAGGGTCGTGAACACTCGAATGCCGTGGGTGTAAGTCTTCTCGCGGTACTGATCGTAGACCGCTTGGCGGATCATCTCGTTGAAATGGTCGGCATGGGTGGAATCTCCAGACTGTTCTTTTCTAACCCGTAGCGGTTCAGCAACCGCCTGCTTATGCTGGGCTAGCGTGATGAACTTCAACTCCAGCATGCGGCGTAACACATAGTGCTGGCGCTGCGTGGCGCGTTGCCGGTTGACGACGGGATTGTATTTGGACGGAGCCTTGGGCAGCCCGGCCAGCATGGCCATTTCCGAAATACTCAAGTCCCTTAAATTCCTGCCGAAGTAGGCCTGGGCTGCGGCAGCGAAGCCATAGGCGCGTTGCCCGAGATAGATTTGATTGACATACAACTCGAGAATCTGGTCCTTGGCCAGGCTGTGTTCGATCTTGAAGGCGAGGAGCGCTTCGTTGAACTTGCGGCTAAAGGTCCTCTCGGAGCTCAGGAAAAAGTTTCGAGCTACTTGCATGGTAATGGTGCTGGCACCTTGCTTGGCTTCACCAGCCGTGAAATTAGCCAATACCGCTCTCAGGATGCCCACATAGTCGATGCCGCCATGTTCATAGAAACGTTCGTCCTCCGCCGCGATGATGGCTTGGCGCAAGGGCAGGGGAACCTCCTGGATGCGCACCACGGCACGGCGTTCTTCGCCAAATTCGCCTATCAGCAGCCCGTCGTCGCTAAAGATGCGCAGAGGAACCTTGGGACTGTACTGCGTGAGTGCCTCGAGGGACGGCAGCTTGGGATAAGCCAGGGCCACCGCGAACCCGACGAAAAAAACGGAGGCCAAGAGCAATGATCCTAGGCCGAGTGCGGGAACTAACCACCATCGATTGGGCATCTGGGGAGCTTTCAAGAATTCTTGTGGGTGGTGGGAGGTGCATTCTATCTTCGCAAACTTTTCCTGAAAACTTTAGCGCGGGCGCCGATATAGCGGCGATGATCTCTTAAACACACGGCGATCAAACCATCCCATGTTGACTGCGAGACTACCAGAAGCACTGAGATTCAACGGCGATGCCCTCGCCAATCTGTTCAAGCCCCAAACGCCTCCCATGATCGGGGTGGACATCAGTTCGTCCTCTGTCAAGATGGTCGAACTGGTGTCGGCTGGCAGAGGACGCTACCGCTTGGAGCGCTATGCGATCGAGGCGCTCCCCAAGGATGCCGTCGTGGATGGCAACGTCATGAACCTCGAGGTGGTGGGCGAAACCCTTCGGCGGGGCTGGAAGCGCATGGGCACTCGCGTGAAGAACGTGGCCATGGCACTGCCTTCGGCCCATGTCATTACCAAGAAAATCCTTGTCCCGGCCGGATTGCGCGAAGAGGATCTAGAGATTCAAGTGGAGAGCGAGGCGAATCAATACATCCCCTTCGCCTTGGAGGAAGTCAATCTCGACTTCCAGGTGCTTGGACCAAGCGCCACCAACCCCGAGGAAATGGAAGTGTTGATCGCCGCCTCCCGCAAGGAAAAGGTCGAGGACCGCGTGGCCTGCGCCGAAGTGAGCGGGCTCAAGGCGGTGGTGATGGACATCGACTCCTTCGCGGCGCAAAACGCCTTTGAAGTCATCCAGACCGCATTGCCTAATGGCGGCAAGGACCAAGTCATCGCCCTGGTCGATATTGGCGCTTCCTTGATGAACATTAACGTGTTACGCAACAACCAAAGCGTTTACATGCGCGAACAGCCTTTTGGAGGCAACCAGCTCACGCAGGAAATCCAGCGCCACTATAACCGCTCCTTGGAAGAAGCCGAGGCGGCCAAGCGCGGCGGCGGCCTTCCCGAGACCTACGAAGCAGAGGTCGTACAACCTTTCATGGAAACGTTGGCTTCGGAAGTGACCCGGGCCTTGCAATTTTTCTTTACCTCGACTCAGTACAGCGCGGTTCATCATATTTACTTGTCGGGCGGGTGCGCCACCTTGCCGGGCCTGGACGACGTAGTTTCCCGGCGCACCAATGTGACGACCCACATCGCCAACCCATTCTCCGCCATCGAGATCTCGCCAAAAATCAAGTCCCGCCAACTGGAACAGGACGCGCCCGCCTTGGTGGTCGCCTGTGGCTTGGCGCTAAGGAGATTCGAGCAATGATTCCCGTCAACCTACTGCGCGCACCGTGCGCAAAAACGGGCGGCGCAAAAAAAGCAGTTCATCGTCATGGCCGCGGCCATGGCCCTCATGGGTGTTGGCGTAGTGGTGCTCGTACACGGTTCCCTTTCCCAGAAAATCGATACGCAGCTGAGCCGAAACCAATATTTGGACAGCGAGATCGCGGCGCTCGACAAGCAAATAGACGAGATCAAGAAGCTCAAGGAGCAGACCCAATCCTTGCTCGCCCGCAAGAAGGTGGTGGAGGCTTTGCAGCCGAACCGAACGGAAGCGGTTCGCTTGTTGGATCAGTTGGTCCGGCAACCACCTGAAGGTTTGCACCTCAAGGCTATCAAGCAGTCGGGCGACATCGTCAACGTTCAAGGATATGCCACCTCCAACGCTAGCGTTTCCACGCTAATGCGTAACTTCGAGGCGTCCCCCTGGCTGGAAAGTCCTCAATTAGTGGAAATCAAAGCGAGCAAGCTTAACGACAGCCCGATCAGCGAGTTCAGCGTCAACGTCAAGATAACGCGAACGCACCAGGATGGTGGCGGAGACGCAAAAACAACGGCGAGCCGGCCGAGCGCACCGCCCGCCCCCTCCCATTCGAACAAGGGCTAAGTCATGACATTCGACGAACTTAACCGCCTAAATCCGAAAGAAATCGGCTCCTGGCCGGTTCTACCCAAGCTGGGTGCGTTGCTCGCGGTTTTTCTGCTTATCGTGGGCTGGGGTTACTGGTTCGACTGGGCTAACCAGTGGAACGAATTCACGTCCGCGCGCAACAAGGAAGCGGAACTGCGTGCTTCGTTCTTGGACAAGAAACGGCAAGACATAAACCTCGACGCCTATACCAAACAACTCAGGGATATCGAGCAATCCTTTGGAGCGATGCTCAAGCAGCTACCGAATAAAGCGGAAATGGAAGCCCTGCTCTCCGATATCAACCAAGCAGGCTTGGGCCGGGGATTGCAGTTCGATTTGTTCAGGCCGGCCGAGAAGGAAATCTTATACGATTTTTACGCCGAACTGCCCATCACCATCAAGGTTTCGGGGAATTATCACGACGTCGGGTTCTTTACCAGCGATGTTGCCCAATTGCCGAGGATCGTAACGCTAAACAATGTGTCCATGGTGACCGATAAAGAGGGCAGGTTGGTGATGGAAGCCGTTGCAAGGACTTTTCGTTACCTCGACGAAGAGGAAATGATGGCCCAACGCCAGGCGGCCAAGGACAAGACAGCGAAGAAGGGTACTAAGTGATACGAACCTTAGCGACAGCACTATGTAGCGTGCCATTTTTGGTGGCGTGCGGAAGCGGCGAATTTCAAGATCTCAAGGAATTCGTCAACCAAGAGGCTAGCGGGATGCGCGGGAAAGTCGAACCGCTTCCTCAGGTCGCCCCTTACGAGGCCTTTGCGTATAACGCCTTTGAACTGGCCAACCCCTTCGCCGCGCGCAAGAAGGAGGCTAACAAAGCCGCCACAGGCCTTGGGCCGCTGCCTGACACGGACCGCAAGCGCGAGGCGCTCGAGGCGTTTCCGCTCGAAAGTCTAAAGATGGTCGGCGTGCTGGAGCGGGGCAATCGCCATTGGGCGATTGTCAAGACGCCTGATCACAACCTCTACCGGGTACATCCAGGAAATTACGTGGGACAGAACTTCGGCAAGATCACGATGGTTACGGACAATGCGGTAACCATACAAGAACTCATTCAAGACACCACCACCGGAAGCTGGAGCGAGCGGACCAGCACGCTGCAATTACTCGAGCAAGAGGAGCCAAATAAATGACGTGCGATTCAGTGTCTCGCTTCATGGGATTTTTCCACGCGATGGCCGCTACCCTGGTGCTCGCTACCGCTGCGTATGCACAAGATGCGAAACCGGAGAACGCACTGCAGAGCATCGACGTGGAAACCCAAAACGGAAAGGTAGTCGTCAAGCTCAAACTCAAGCAGCCGCTACCGAGCGCCCCCGCGGGGTTTAGCCTGTCAAACCCGCCGAGGATAGCCTTCGACTTCCCAATAATGGTGAATGAGACTGGCCGCAGTTCTCAGGAAGTGAGCGAGGGCGACTTGCGATCCATACGCGTGGGCGAGGGCGGAAACCGGACACGGCTGGTGTTCAATCTGTCCCGGTCCATGGTCTACGATGCCAAGGTGGACGGCCAGAACGTCGTGATCACGCTGGCTGGAGGCAATGGCAAGGAAGCGGCCCGGTTTTCGGAAGCCAAGGCCGAAAAACAACCGCATTCCATCAAAAAACTGGACTTCAAGCGCGGCCGCAACAACGAGGGACAGGTCGTGATAGAGTTGTCGGACACTGGAACGGGGATCGACATCCGCCAACAAGGTAAGAACGTTATAGTCGATCTGCTGCAAACAGACCTCGCGAAAGCCCTGGAGAAGCGCTTCGATGTCACGGACTTTGGTACTCCCGTGGAGTACTTCGAGGCAACTTCCGTGGGCGAGCACACCCGCATCACCATTCACGGCAAGGGCAAGTGGGAGCAAGCGGCCTACCAAACCGATAAGCGGTTCGTCGTGGAGCTCAAGCCGTTTGTCGAAGGGGCGGGTAATCAACGCAAGACCGGCTTCACCGGAGAGAAGCTTTCGCTCAATTTCCAGAACGTCGAAGTGCGGGCCGTGTTGCAGGTCATCGCGGACTTCACGGGACTTAACATCGTCACCAGCGACACGGTTTCTGGAAACCTTACTTTGAGATTGAAGGAGGTCCCATGGGATCAAGCCCTCGACGTAGTCTTGACGGCGAAGGGTTTGGACATGCGCAAGAATGGCAATGTGGTCTGGATCGCCCCGCGTGACGAACTTGCGACGAAGGAAAAGCTGGCCTACGAGTCGCAAAGCCAGATTCAGGATCTCGAGCCTTTGCGCACGGAAAGTTTTCAGCTGAATTATCAAAAGGCCGAGGCATTTCAAAAGCTCATCACGGACGATAAACAAAGGGTGTTGACCAAGCGAGGCAGCGCGGTCGTGGACCTGCGTACCAACACGTTATTCGTCCAGGAAACCCCCAGCAAGCTTGAGGAAGTGCGCGATCTTATAAAGCAGATCGATGTCGCCGTCAGGCAAGTGCTGATCGAATCGAGGATAGTCGAAGCACAAGACACATTCGCTAGGAATATCGGTGCAAGGTTGGGAACTATCGATGTTGCCGCGCTTAGCGGAGGGGTTAATGGCGGGCGGATATCCGATGGCGTCCGGATCGTGGCGGGCGGCAGTGCGCGAAGCATGGGCGTAACCAACGGCTACGTCGAAGACTATAACATCAGCTTTTTCCCGGATTCCTTTAGCGTGAACATGCCCGCCGGAGGTATCAACGGCGTTTCGGCGGGCCAGTTTGGATTGAGTCTCTTCAATTCCGCGATGACTCGGTTCTTGAACCTGGAAGTGTCCGCGCTACAAGCTGACGGCAAGGGGAAAATCATCTCCAGTCCGCGCGTCATCACGGCTGATAACGTGGAAGCACTCATCGAACAAGGAACGGAGATTCCTTACCAGGTAGCGTCCAGCAGCGGCGCGACCGCCGTATCGTTTCGCAAGGCCACCCTAAGTCTCAAGGTCAAACCGCAGATCACGCCCGACGACAACGTCATCATGAAACTCGACGTTCACAAGGACAGCATTGGCCAGGACACGCGATCAGGGCCTTCGATCGATACAAAGCAGGTGCAAACCGAAGTGTTGGTGGAGAACGGTGGAACCGTCGGTATTGGCGGTATCTATACCCAAGACGAAGCCAAGAGCATCACAAAGATACCATTCCTAGGGGATATTCCGATCATCGGTTCTTTCTTCAAGAGCGAACATTCCCGCAACAACCGCACGGAACTCCTGATCTTCGTGACGCCCAAGATCATGCGCGACAACGTGACTACGCGGCAGTAGTTCACGTAGTAGCGCATCCGGCCCGCCAAGTTTAGCTTGGCGGGCCGTTGTCTTTGTGGGGGAGAGATTCGTTAGAATGCCGGCATGCGCAGGCCTTCTTATCCGTTTGCATCGCAATCCGCGTCTCAACCGAAGAGCTTTCCGCGGAACATTTTCCTCGTGGGCATGATGGGCGCGGGTAAGACCTCCGTGGGCCGTCTGCTGGCCAAGCGCTTGGGGAAGATGTTTCATGACTCTGACCAAACGATTGAATCGAGGACAGGCGTGAAGATCCCGGTGATCTTCGATGTGGAAGGCGAGGCGGGTTTTCGCCAAAGAGAGTGCGCCCTCATCGAGGAGCTATCGGCGCTGGAGGGGATCGTGCTGGCCACGGGCGGAGGTGCTGTTCTCAATGAGCATAACCGCGAATTCCTGCGCAGCCGCGGTGTCGTGGTTTACCTGCTGGCGTCGGTGCAGGATCTATGGAATCGTACGCGGCAGGACAAGAATAGGCCCTTGTTACGTACCGCCGATCCGCGTGCCAGTCTCGCCGAACTCCACACACAACGCGATCCTATTTATCGCGATCTTGCCCACGTAACCATCGATACGGGGCAGCAGAGTCTGCGATCGCTGGTCGAGCGCTTGGAGTACCGCCTGGCTGCCTCGCAGAGCGCGCCATCCGAGTCACAAGCGGGCATGCAGGGAACCTAAAGTGCGGACAATCCAAGTTGACCTGGGCGAGCGGGCATATCCCATCCTTGTGGGGGAGGATTTGCTGGCGGGCGATTACGTCCGGCGCCATCTGCCGCAGCCCCGGGTAGCCATCGTCACCAACCCCACGGTGGAGCGCTTATATTTCGATGCGCTCGCGCAGCCGCTCCAGGCCCAAGGCGTGGACGTGTTGAAAATCGTCGTCCCCGATGGCGAGGCCTACAAGACCTGGGAGACTCTCAACCTCGTATTCGACCAGTTGATTGCACACCGCTGCGAGCGCAAAACCACGCTGGTTGCCTTGGGCGGCGGGGTGATCGGAGACATTACCGGGTTCGCCGCGGCAAGTTACCAGCGCGGCGTGCCTTTCATCCAGATCCCGACCACGCTCCTGGCCCAGGTGGATTCCTCCGTGGGTGGCAAGACCGGCATCAATCACCCGCGCGGTAAAAACATGATCGGTGCCTTTTACCAGCCGCGCCTGGTGCTGGCCGATACCGCCACCTTGGCAACGCTTCCGGAGCGAGAAATGAAGGCCGGCCTGGCCGAAGTCATCAAATATGGCTTGATCTGGGACGCGCGATTTTTTTCCTGGTTGGAGGACAACCTCGGAGCCCTGCTCGCCAAGGACCGAATTGCCTTGGAACATGCCATCACGCGCTCGTGCGAGATCAAAGCCGAGGTGGTGAGGCAAGATGAGCGAGAAGCCGGTATTCGGGCCATCCTTAATCTGGGACACACCTTTGGTCATGCCATGGAGGCGGGCTTGGGCTTCGGGCACTGGCTGCACGGGGAGGCGGTTGCAGCCGGCATGGTCATGGCGGCCCGGCTTTCCCGCGCCATGGGCGATCTGGCCGATGCGGACCTTGATCGCATCTTGGGCATTCTCCGGCGCGCCGGGCTTCCCGTAGCGGGCCCCGCGCTGGGCGTTCCCCGCTATCTTGAACTGATGGGAATGGACAAGAAGGTCGAGGCCGGGAAACTCCGGCTGGTGCTCTACAAGGGGATCGGCGCGGCCCATGTGAGCGGCGATTTTCCCCGCCACCGCCTGGAAGCCGTCCTCGCCTCGCCCGGCTCATGAACACCCCTGGCTGGGCAACAAGTCCCGTCTCCGTATTGAAGGACCTCGCCTCGCCGGGTAGACTTGAAGGTTCCCGCTGCGTCATCACGAGGTGCTTGACCACGCGAGGTGCTTGACCACGGTCCGATCCATGGAAGTCCCTGGTTGGCGGCGGGTATAGACCAACTTCGTATTCCGCCAACGCGGCCCTGCCGTGAAGGCAGAGGTGCCACCATGACTCGATCGATGCCCCCTGAAGCGCAAGGGTTGTACGACCCGCGAAACGAACACGACGCCTGTGGCGTGGGTTTTGTCGCCCATATCAAGGGCAAGAAATCCCACGCCATCGTGGAGCACGGCCTCCAAATCCTGCGTAACCTCACCCATCGCGGCGCGGTGGGGGCGGATCCCTTGGCAGGCGATGGGGCTGGCATCCTGATCCAGATGCCGGACCAGTTCTTCCGCGCGGAAATGGCGAAGCAGGGCATGACCCTACCTCCTCTGGGCGAGTATGGGGTGGGCATCGTCTTCTTGCCGCAAGAACCCGCCTCGCGTATCGCCTGCGAGTATGAGATCGAGCGCGCCATCAAGGACGAAGGACAGACCCTCTTGGGCTGGCGCGACGTCCCGCGCGACAACGCGGGCCTGGGCGAGACGGTCAAGAGAATCGAGCCCGTGATTAGGCAGGTTTTCATAGGTCGCGGCGGCGGCGTCACGGTGACCGATGCCCTCGAGCGCAAGCTCTACATCATCCGCAAGGCTTCTGGCCACGCCATCCAGGCGCTCAATTTGGCCCATGGCAAGGAGTTCTATGTTCCTTCCATGTCGGCCCGCACGGTGGTCTACAAGGGCATGCTGCTGGCTCACCAGGTGGGTACCTACTATAGGGATCTGCAAGATTCTCGCGTGGTCTCGGCCTTGGCCCTGGTACACCAGCGCTTCTCCACCAACACTTTCCCAACTTGGGATCTGGCTCATCCGTTCCGCATGATCGCCCACAACGGCGAGATCAACACGCTGCGCGGTAACGTCAATTGGATTCGCGCCCGCCAAGGGGCCATATCGAGCCCCATCCTGGGGGACGACCTGAAAAAACTCTGGCCCCTGATCTACGACGGCCAATCGGATTCCGCTTCCTTCGACAATGCCCTCGAGCTGCTGGTGATGGGCGGATATTCCGTGGCCCACGCGGTGATGATGATGATTCCCGAGGCCTGGGAAGGCCACACTCTGATGGACGCCAACCGGCGCGCCTTCTACGAGTACCACGCGGCCATGATGGAACCCTGGGATGGCCCCGCCGCCATCGCCTTCACCGACGGCAAGCAGATCGGCGCCACCCTGGACCGCAACGGTTTGCGCCCGGCGCGCTACATCGTCACCGATAACGACTTGGTGGTGATGGGCTCGGAGTGCGGCTGTTTGCCCATTCCAGAAGAGCGAATCATCAAGAAGTGGCGCTTGCAGCCCGGCAAGATGTTCCTGGTGGACCTCGAAGCCGGCCGCATCATCGACGACATGGAATTGAAGGAAGCGCTGGCCAAGACCAAGCCCTACCGCGAGTGGATCGAACGCATCCGCATCAAGCTCGACGATATTCCCGCGAAGAACCACGCCATCGAGCCCTCGAAGGAAACGCTGCTCGACCGCCAGCAGGCCTTCGCCTATACCCAAGAGGACATCAAGTTCATCTTGACCCCCATGGGCAGCAACGGTGAGGAGCCCGTAGGTTCCATGGGCAACGACTCGCCGCTGGCGGTGCTCTCGGACAAAAACAAGACGCTCTATCACTACTTCAAGCAGTTGTTCGCCCAGGTGACCAACCCGGCTATCGACCCCATTCGCGAAGAACTGGTGATGTCCTTGGTGTCGTTCATCGGACCCAAGCCCAACTTGTTGGGTATCGATGAAGTCAACCCGCCGCTACGCCTGGAAGTGAGCCAGCCGGTGCTCGACTTCGAGCAGATGCAAACCATCCGCCACATCGAGTCCCACACCCAGGGCAAATTCAAATCCTACGAGTTGGATCTAACCTATCCAGTGGCCTGGGGCAAGGAAGCCATCGAGGCGCGGCTCGCCAGCCTGTGCGCGATGGCGGAGGACGCGGTGCGCATCGGTTACACCATCCTCATCCTTTCAGACCGCAAGACCGACCGCGAGCGCGTGGCTATTCCGGCGTTGCTGGCGGTGTCTTCCGTTCACCAGCACTTGGTCAATCGCGGCTTGCGCACTTCCACCGGCCTGGTGGTCGAAACCGGCTCGGCGCGCGAGGTGCACCACTTCGCCATGCTCGGCGGCTACGGTGCCGAAGCCGTGCATCCCTATCTCGCGTTCGAGACCGTGATGCAACTGGCGCAGAGCGGCAAGCTGGGCGATGTGGATGGCAAGAAAGCCTGCAAGAGTTTCGTCAAGGCGGTGGGCAAGGGCCTGCGCAAAGTGATGTCCAAGATGGGCATCTCCACCTACATGTCCTACACCGGCGCGCAAATATTCGAGGCGGTCGGTTTGTCGCGGGCGCTGGTGGACAAATACTTCGCGGGCACCACCTCCAACGTGGAAGGCATCGGCGTGTTCGAAGTGGCGGAAGAGGCCATACGCGTGCACAAGAATGCCTACGGCGCCGATCCTGTCCTGGCGCAGCAGTTGGAAACGGGTGGCGAGTACGCTTTCCGCGTGCGCGGCGAGGAGCATATGTGGACCCCGGACGCCATCGCGAAACTACAGCATTCCACGCGCCAAAACTCCTACGCCACCTACAAGGAGTACGCGCAGATCATCAACGACCAGAGCACGCGCCATATGACCTTGCGCGGGCTGTTCGAATTCAAATTCGATCCGGCCAAGGCGGCGCCCATCGAAGAGGTCGAACCCGCCGGCGACATCGTGAAACGCTTCGCCACGGGCGCCATGTCGCTGGGCTCCATCTCGACGGAGGCCCACACCACGCTGGCCATCGCCATGAACCGCATCGGTGGAAAATCGAACACTGGCGAAGGCGGCGAAGACCGGCAGCGTTATGCACCCGTCAAGGCCGGCGAAACGCTCGCCTCGCGCATCGGACACGACCGCATCGAGCGCGACCTAGAGTTGAAGGAAGGCGATCTGCTGAAATCCAAGATCAAGCAGGTGGCCTCTGGTCGTTTCGGTGTTACCGCTGAGTATTTAGCCAGTGCCGAGCAAATCCAGATCAAGGTGGCGCAAGGCGCCAAGCCAGGAGAAGGCGGGCAGTTGCCCGGAAAGAAAGTCTCCGAGTACATTGCCGAATTGCGCTACTCGACGCCTGGGGTGGAGCTTATCTCGCCGCCTCCGCATCACGACATCTATTCGATTGAAGATCTGGCGCAGTTGATTCACGACTTGAAGAACGCCAATCCCAAAGCTTCCATCAGCGTTAAGCTCGTGTCCGAAATCGGTGTGGGGACCGTCGCTGCGGGCGTGGCAAAAGCCAAGTCCGATCACGTGACCATCGCCGGCCACGACGGCGGAACCGGCGCCAGTCCGTGGAGTTCCATCAAGCACGCGGGCTCGCCCTGGGAGTTGGGGCTGGCGGAAACGCAGCAGACCCTCGTGCTGAACCGTTTGCGCGGCCGTATCGCGGTGCAGGTGGACGGACAATTGAAGACAGGGCGCGACGTTGCCATCGGCGCCATTTTGGGCGCCGACGAATTCGGCTTCGCCACCGCGCCGCTCGTGGTCACCGGTTGCATCATGATGCGCAAATGCCATCTCAACACCTGCCCCGTGGGCGTGGCGACGCAAGACCCGGTGCTGCGCAAGAAATTCCGCGGCCAGCCCGAGCACGTCATCAATTATTTCTTCTTCGTCGCGCAGGAACTGCGCGAGATCATGGCGCAACTGGGCGTTCGCACGCTGAACGAACTTATCGGACGCACGGATTTTCTCGACATGAAGAAGGGCGTCGAACACTGGAAGGCGAAGGGTTTGGATTTCGGCCGCATCTTCTACATGCCGAACATGCCCGCCGAGGTTTCTCGTTTCCACGACCAGGTGCAGGATCACGGCTTGGAGAGGGCGCTGGATCACCGCCTCATCGAACTGGCGCGCCCGGCCTTGGAGCGCAAGGAGAAAGTCATCATCGAAACGCCCATCCGCAACATCAACCGCACCGTGGGAACCATGCTCTCGGGCGAGATCGCGCAACGATACGGTCATGAGGGATTGCCGGACGAGACCATCCACGTGCGTTTGGCGGGTTCGGCCGGGCAAAGCTTCGGCGCGTTCCTCGCCAAGGGCGTGTGGCTGGATCTCATAGGCGAGACCAACGATTATTGCGGTAAGGGGCTGTCCGGCGGCCGCATCTCGGTGCAGCCTTCGGCCAAATTCCGTGGCGATGCCACCGACAACATGATCACGGGTAACGTCGTGCTCTATGGCGCCATCGCGGGCGAGGCCTATTTTCGCGGAGTGGCCGGCGAACGTTTTGCCGTACGCAACTCCGGCGTTCACGCCGTGGTGGAGGGCGTGGGCGATCACGGTTGCGAATACATGACGGGCGGTACCGTCGCGGTGCTGGGCATCACGGGGCGCAATTTCGCGGCCGGCATGTCTGGCGGCATCGCCTACGTATTGGATCTGGATAGCCAGTTCGAGAAGCGCTGCAACACCGCCATGGTGACGTTGGAGCCGCTACTGTCCACGAGCGAACAAGAAGCCAGGCTGTCGCGCGATTTGTGGCATGGGGGCGAGGCGGACGAGGTCGTCTTGCGGCGGCTCATCGAGAACCACGTTCGCTTTACCGGCAGTGTCTGGGGGAAAGAAATCGTGGACAAGTGGTCGCACTACAGCACGCGTTTTGTGAAGGTGTTTCCGAACGAGTACCGCCGCGCGCTCGGCGGGTTGGCCAGCAAGCACAGCAAGCTTGCCGCATAAGAAACTGGATAGGACATGGGAAAAGTAACGGGATTTCTGGAATATCAACGCCTGCAAGAGGCCGCGCAGGCCAAGGGCGAGAGGATCAAGCATTACCGCGAATTCGTCGGCCACCTCACGGATCAAGAAGCCGGCGTTCAGGGCGCGCGTTGCATGGATTGCGGCATTCCCTTCTGCATGAGCGGGTGCCCCGTCAACAACATCATCCCGGACTGGAACGATCTCGTTTACAAACAAAACTGGAAGGAAGCCCTCGACACGCTGCACTCCACCAATAATTTTCCGGAGTTCACGGGCCGGGTGTGCCCCGCGCCTTGCGAAGAGGCGTGCACGCTCAACATCAACAACGATCCGGTTGGCATCAAGTCCATCGAACACGCCATCATCGACAAGGGCTTCGAGAATGGATGGGTCACGCCCAGGATCGCCAGCATCAAGACGGGAAAGAAGATCGCCGTCGTGGGCTCTGGCCCCGCGGGTTTGGCCTGCGCGCAGCAATTGGCGCGCGCGGGCCATTCGGTGACGGTGTACGAGAAGAACGACCGCATCGGCGGGCTGCTGCGTTACGGCATCCCCGATTTCAAGATGGAGAAATGGCTCATAGACCGGCGCATGCAGCAGATGTCCATCGAAGGCGTCGAGTTCCGCACGAACGTATGCGTGGGAGATCTGGGAACCGTGAAGGGTGTGGGCAACAGCGCCACGCAGATCGTCTCCGTGCAAAAACTCAACGAGGATTACGATGCCGTGGTGCTCGCGGGCGGCGCCGAGTATCCGCGCGACCTGCCCATTCCCGGGCGCGAACTCGATGGCGTTTATTTCGCCATGGAATTTCTCCCTCTACAAAATAAGCGCGTCGCGGGCGATTCCGGCGTGCCCGGTCTGTGGGCCAAGGATAAGCACGTCATCGTTATCGGCGGTGGCGACACCGGCTCCGATTGCGTGGGCACCTCCAACCGCCACGGCGCCAAGTCCGTCACGCAATTCGAAGTGATGCCCCAGCCCCCAAAAATCGAACAAGGCAATCCGGTTTGGCCCTATTGGCCCATGAAATTGCGCACTTCGTCTTCGCACGAAGAAGGGGCGAAACGCGACTTCTCGGTTTCCACCAAACTCTTCATGGGCGAGGGCGGTAAGGTCAAGGCCCTCGTGGCCGCGCGCGTGGAGTGGAAGAAAGATCCTGCAAGCGGACAAATGAAGATGTCCGAAGTCGCGGGCAGCGAATGGGAAATGCCAGCGGACCTGGTGCTACTCGCCACGGGTTTCGTCAACCCCGTGCACCAAGGCATGCTCGACCAATTGGGCGTGGCCTACGATGCACGCGGTAATGTGAGCGCCAGCACCGAGGGCAAGGATAGCTACTACACCTCGCTTCCGAAAGTTTTCGCCGCGGGTGATATGCGCCGCGGCCAATCCTTGGTGGTGTGGGCCATTCGCGAGGGGCGCCAATGCGCGCGTTCCGTGGACGAGTTCCTGATGAGGCGTTCCGATCTCCCGCGCTAGCCGCGCCAACGAGGCGGGCGCGACCGGGACGCAGAAGCGCTCCATCTGCGCCCCCTCCCCCCTCCCCCCTCCAGCCTCCCTTCAATGAGCCGCCCAAAAAACGACACCATTCTGCGCGCATTGCTCCGCGAGCCGGTCCCGTACAC
>SHXO01000048.1 GCA_009693245.1 Betaproteobacteria bacterium
CCGGCCGTTTGCTCGTATTCATGACTCGAAGCCTTGCCACGTACTTGGCGGGTTCCCAGTACATGACTTGGCTATCGTTAAGGGAAGTTTCCACAAGCATCGCCGGATAAGGTTTAGCCGCCAAGTTGTCGTAGGGCGAATACGCGCGCATGTACTCGAAGTACGTCCGCTCATGGGGGTTACCCCATTCCTCATACTCACCCGTGGTCAAGGGCAACGTGTCGTCCAGCATGGTGTGGATAACATCGACGAAGGGCACCTCCGCGATGACGGCCTTGAACAATTCCGGCCGAAAATTCGCCACTGCGCACACCAGCAGCCCGCCCGCGCTGCCGCCTTGAATCAGCAATTGGTCCGCCCGGGTATAGCCCTGGGCGATCAACGCTTCCGCGGCGGCGATGAAATCGGTGAATGAGTTACGCTTCTTCAACATGCGGCCATTGTCGTGCCATGCCTTGCCGTACTCCCCCCCGCCGCGCACGTGGGCGATGGCGTAGATGACACCCCGGTCCAGCAACGAGAGCCGCGTGGAACTGAAATGCACGTCGTTGGGAATCCCGTAAGCGCCGTACCCTGTAAGCAGCGCTGGCTGCGGTCCGGCATGGCGTTCTTGCTTCTTGTAGACCATGGAGACCGGAACCAAGGTGCCATCGGAGGCCTTGGCATGGAACAGTTCGGATTGGTATTGCCCGGCGTCGTAACCTCCCAGAACCTCCTGGCGTTTAAGCAGCTTTAGCTCGCGGGTAATCAAATCGCAGTCGTAACCGCTAAGGGGCACCACCAGGGATTCGTATTCGATGCGATACACGGTGCTAGCGAACTCTTCGTTGCCGGCGCCGCGGACCGAGCACGCCGCGTCTGGCATTTCCACCCGCCACGTTTCACGGCTATCGTAAGATTGCACACGCAGTAGCGGGAAACCGCCCTGCCTCTCGTGGAGCACCATATGGCGCGCAAACAGGTCCACGCCTTCCAGCATGACATCGGGCCGGTGAGGAATCAGCTCCGCCCAATTTTCCTTGCTAGGATGCGCTGCTGGCGCGACCACCAAGCGAAAATTCCGGCCCTGGTCATTGCTCACGATGTAGAAGGAGTCACCGGCATGGTCAGCGTAGTATTCGTGATTGTCGCTACGTCCTTCGATCAAGGTCCAAGGCGCGCGCGGGCGTTTAGCGTCCAGGTAACGCACTTCCGACGCGGTCGCACTGGCCGTGGTCAGCACGAGATACGCATCGCTACGCGTGCGCGTGACGGAGACGCTAAAGCGCTCGTCGCTTTCCTCATGGAGAATGCGGTCGCGCCGCCCGCCCAGGACATGACGGTAGATCCGGTAGGCTCGCTTTGCCTTATCCTCCTTGGCGTAGAACAAGTGCTGGTTATCCATGGCCCAGGCCACCGACCGTGTTTTTTCGATGCGCTCCGCCAGCATTTCTCCCGTCGCGAGATTCTTGATGCGCAAGGTGTACTCGCGAAATCCCGTCACGTCGCTGGAGAAAGCCAGCAAGTTTCCACCGGGGCTTATTTTGTAGGCGCCTAGAGCGAAATACTCGTGGCCGGCGGCCAACTCATTTAGGTCAAGCGTGATATGCTCGGGCGCTTCCAGGTCCCGCCATTTGCGGCAATAGATGGGATATTGTTTTCCGGTTTCCGTGCGGGCGTAGTACCACCAAGCGCCCATGCGGTAGGGCACGCCCATGTCCGTCTCCTTGATACGCGCCAGCATCTCCTTATAAAGCGCCCCCTGGAATGGCTGAAAGGGCGCCATGATGGCCTCGGTGTAGGTGTTTTCCGCTTCGAGGTAGGCGCGGACTTCCGGATCGTTTTTACGGTGTAGCCAGCGATATTCGTCGGTCCACGCGCGCTCATGAATTACGACTTCGTGCGCGATACGCTTGGCTACCGGTGGAACAGCAAGCGAGGAAGATGTCATCGAGTAGGTTTGGAGTAAGCGGGCGGGTTTGCTTTCCGGGGCCCGCCAATGTCAAGATAACGGCTGTCCGCGACATCTTAACCCCACCTCACCCCTCCCCCGCATGAACACCCTCACGATCGATGTCATTTCCGATGTGGTCTGCCCTTGGTGTTTTATAGGTAAACGCCACCTCGAAGCGGCCCTGCGCCAGTTCCGCGAGGAGTTCCCGGATTCCGAGGCACCGGAAGTCCGTTGGCTGCCGTTTCAACTCAACCCCCACTTGCCCGTCGAAGGTGTCTCCCGCAAATCGTATTTGGAAGAGAAGTTTGGCGGGCCTGAGCGCGCGCGTGAAATCTACGCGCGTGTGTCGAAAGCCGGCCAAGCGGCTGGCATCGGTTTTGATTTCGACCGGATGACAGTGCAGCCCAATACCCTGGACGCCCACCGCCTCATTCACGCTGCCGCTCCCTTGAAAGTTCAAGACGCCATGGTGGAAACCTTATTCCAGGCCTACTTCCTCGAAGGCGCCGATCTCACCCAAACCCAGACTTTGGATACTCTCGCCCTACGTGCCGGGTTTGGCGCACAAGCGCAGACTTACCTCCATGGTGAGGAGAATCGCAACCTGGTCGCTAGCCTTGACCACCGTGCCCGCCAAATGGGCATTTCCGGCGTCCCCTTCTTCATTTTCAACGGCAGGTACGCCCTCTCCGGCGCCCAGCCACCGGAGGTCATCCTACAGGCGTTGCGGCGAGCGCACGAAGACCCCATCCCAGGGCCCGCGAACTAGCGCGAAAGCTGGTGTTTTTCCCTCTGTTATCCCTAAAGTTTCCTCTTCAAAGACTGATAAGGGACAGCGGAGGAGCACAGCTTGTGGGGGTATTTCCCGGTTTATGACAGGCTTTTGCTAGAGCGTCGATCCCTGCAAGTGTCCAGACATCGCCTTGTTTCACGTTAGAGGTCTGCCTGCTGGATCCACCGTGTAACTCCGCGACGAGGAACCTCTATGGAACTAACTAATTGAGATTTCAGTATTGGCATCGGAATTCCCGCTGACATCATCCAGATGAGCAAGCACGAACCCAGCACCATCACCCATGTTCCGGCAGGGCAGCAAGGGGCCACTCTAAGAGCCGGGGATGCCAACCGCCTGCTGCAAGAGTGCCGTGAGATGGCACAGGAACGCTTGGCAAAATCCCTGACCGCCATGCTCAATAAGATGGAGGAAACCCCATGGAAAATGGCGGAAGCGACCAAGGACAAGGAGATGCAAGATGTTTATCTCCTGGCCGAGGATAAGGCCAAGGCCCAGCGTGCCGCCATCGAGAAGCAATTCAAACAGCGCTTCGATACCGAGTTCGACCGCCGCCTACATAAGCAACCAAAATCCGGCGAAGGTCCTGCGGACTATGACCTGTCGACGATGACCCTAATGGAAGACGAGGACTTGAGCGGGGCGCTCAAGGTCAAGGATCTCTCCACCAAGGCGCGCGGAATGTACAACGAGGAATTGAACGCCCTGGATCAGCGAATCGGCGTCTTGATCAGGGACCCTCAGCTCAAGGGCGAGGACAATCCTCTTAGTCCGGATACGGTCTATGCCGCCTTCAAGCAGGCCTGCGATGAAATCGAGGCGGGGTTGAAGGTAAAGATGGTGATTCTGAACCTCTTCGATGAGCAGGTCCGCACGGAGATGAAAGGGATTTATAAGGACCTCAACTCGCTCCTGGTCAAGAACTCCGTCCTTCCGCAAATTCGCTTCGGATTGGGACGCTCCCAAAGCAGTGCTCCAAACAGAGGCGCGGCCGCCGCGTTAGCCGCGGCGGCCATGGCACCGCCCTCGGCACCACAATCCCCTCCCCTTCATGCGCCCTCTGGTGCCGGAATGGGCCATCCCATGCACGGGGGCGGCGGATTGCATGGTCCGATGCCCGGGGCGGGAGCCGGTGGCGGTATGCCCCACGCCATGCCGGGGGATTACGGGGCGCAAAGTGGCGAAGCTGCCGCGGGCGGTAGCGAACAAGACTTTTTCGGGCTTCTCCAGGGCCTGCTCCTACGCCAATATGGTGGCGGCGCACCGTTAACGGGTTCGGGCGCGGCTCCTACACTCCTCGGCGGGCCGGCTGACTTTGCGGGAGGAGGTGCTGCTCCCGGGGGCCTTCCCAATCAAGGAGTTCAGGGCGGCGTAATGCCCGCCGGTTACCCCAACACGGGGCCTGTTGGCACCGGGATGCCAGGAGGCTATCCAGGTTCAGGCCCTTCCGGCGGCGCGATGTCCACCCACACCGGGCAGCATGCGGGAACGGCCACGGGTCCCGTGCGGATATTGACCGGGGCGGATCTCGTGGGCGCCTTGACGCAAATCCAGCATGGCGATGCTACCGTGATCAAGGGGGCGCCCAATTCACTTGCCGCGGCCATCGCGGCTCCAGGGGCCGTGAATATTCTGCGCGACATCAAGTCGACGCCCTTCGGCCAAGGCATGGGCGAGGCCGACAACATGACGCTGGACATCGTGTCCATGCTCTTCGACCAGATCCTAGACGACAAAAAAATACCGGACGCCATGAAGGTTCTCATCGGGCGTTTGCAGATTCCCATTCTGAAGGTCGCCATCCTCGACAAGAGCTTCTTTCAGACGTAACAACATCCTGCCCGCCGGATGCTCAATACCTTGGGCGAGTTCGGCTTGGGCCTTGGCGCCGATTTTCAGATCACCAACCCGTTATTCAAGCAAGTCGCGGCCATCCTCCAGAAACTCATTCAGGAATTCAAGGACGATCTCTCCTTGTTCGAGCAAACCGAGACCGAACTCGAACGGGTGATCGAATCGGAAGACCGCCGTGCGCAGACCTAGGCCTCGCGCGCGGCGCGGCTCATGGAGCTGCGAGAAAAGCTCGAAATCTCGCGCGCCACCGCGCAAGCCGAGGTAAAGAAACGGGCCGAGGCCGCGCAGATGCCGCAAGCAGTGCTGAAGTTCCTCGCCGAAGAATGGATCAAACTGTTGGTCATGGCCCACGCCAAATAGGGTTCAGAGAGCCCGGCCTGGAAGAGCGCCATCGAGACCATGGATCAATTGAATTGATTTGGAGCGTCTCGCCGAAACCCACTTCCGACGAACGCCGCAAACTCGGCTCGATTTTACCCGTGTTACTCCGGCGCGTGGAAAAAGGGATGCAAATCGTCGGCACGCACGAGGACGTGCGCAAGAAATTCCTCGCGAAGCTGATGCGCTGCCATACCAAGGTGATCAATAGCGCCGCGGACGTACTTCGCAAGGCCGCTCGCGCGAACGCGGCCGCGGCTATCAAGCCGGAATCCGCGCGCACTTCTTCCGCCACCGCGCCCTCCCCTTTGGACACCATCCCGACCCTGTCCGAGGTGATCGATACGCGGCAGCCCGATTCTTCCAGCAAGCCGCCGGTGTAGGCATCGCGGCAAACCCCGGCTCAACGCAGACCGCGCATCCTTCCGATATCGAGTTCGACTCCTTGACCGCGGGTCCTGGCGCAGCGGCGCTGCCATCTGAGTTCGAGGACACAGCCCATGGCGGCAGTCCTGAAACGGACGAGGACACACGCATGGCGGAAACACTACCGCCCTTCAAATCCTTGATCATCAAGAATCCCTTTGGCGAGGGCGAGATCGAAGTGGAAGAAGTCAGCCTGGAGGATCTTCCAGCCTTCTCGCCGGTGCGCGCGGGCCAGGCAGACACAGTCACGTCGCGTTCCGGGGATGAGTACAGCATCAAGGCCGGCGGCATGGCCGTGGGCACGTGGATCGAAATACGTTCCGCCGAGGACGTACGAACGCAAGCGAGTCTGTCCTGGATCAGCCCCCTCAAGGGCACTTATCTGTTCACCAACCGGCACGGCGCCAAGGTGGCGGAATTTTCTCTCTACCAACTGGCGAAGGAAATGCGCCAGGGCGGCTGCGTCATCATGGAAGAGGTGCCGCTGTTCGATCGCGCCATGAGCAGTCTCGTGGGCGCACTGCGCAAGGACGCCCACTAGAATTCTCGGCGCCGGCCGGCGCGCCTATACTCCGGAACCTCTCAATCCGGGCCGCGCTCCTTGAAAACCCATGCGGTAATCCCAAGTCTTAGCGGAGAAATCGTCTCTGCCCACGGCCGTCATTACGTCGTGCAACTAAAGGACGGCAGCGAAATTCAAGCCTATCCCCGCGGCAAGAAGAGTTTGGCCGCCTGCGGTGACCATGTCCTCGTCCAGCGCTCAAGCAACGATCAAGGGGTCATCGAGGCCGTGGATCCGCGCCGAAGCTTGCTGTACCGGTCCGACAAGTACAAGCAGAAACTGATCGCCGCCAACGTGACCCAGTTGGCCGTGGTGGTGGCCTCCACCCCTTCGTTCTACGACGAACTCATCACGCGCTGCCTGGTGGCGGCTTCGCAACAAGGTTTGCGCGCGTTGATCGTACTCAACAAGTGCGACCTCATCGCCGAGAGCACAACAGCCATTCGGCGCCTCCAGGTCTACCTCGACTTGAATTACCGCGTGGCACGGCTTTCGGCCCTCGGAGACGTAGGGCCTCTGCGGCCTTATCTGAAGGGCGAGCGTACCGTGCTCGCAGGCCAATCCGGCATGGGCAAATCGACCATCATCAACGCACTTGTACCTGGAGCGAGAGCCAGCGTGGGGCACATTTCCCTGGCGCTGGATTCGGGGCGCCACACCACCACCCATGCACGGCTTTACCGTTTGGACGAGGAGAGTTGCGTCATCGACTCTCCTGGCCTTCAGGATTTCGGCCTCGCTCACGTGACCCAAGAGGAATTGGTGCAAGGCTTTCCGGAATTCGCGCCGCATCTGGGGCAATGCCGGTTCACCAACTGCCTGCACCTGACGGAGCCAGGATGCGCGATTACAGCGGACACCTCGTTGAACGCCAAGCGGCTGGGCATTTACCAGAAACTTGTGCGTGAACGGCAAGCCGCGGCTAGCCAACCCAGCGCGCGATCGTAACCATGAGCAATACGATCATCCAGATCACCGTGGCACGCCAGATCAAGCCCACGGTGCTGTCCAGCGCGTCGATATCAGGTTCGTCGCCCATGCCCAGGCCGGGTCTTTCCTCCACCGACGCCAAGCGGCGCAGAGGGCCGCCCAGCTTGACCCCCAAGGCACCCGCGCCGCTCGCCAGAAGCGGTGCATTGAATGGATCGGGCCAGGCGCCCGCCTGGGTTCTCCAACAGTAGAAAGCGTCCTCGAAATTTCCGGCCACGGCAAAACCCGCGGCCGTGATACGCGAAGGCACCCAGTCGAGCCACTTGAAGGCCGTGCCGGCGAAACGCCCCAATTGCGCCAGTTCCGGCTCTTGCCCAGCCCATTCCTCGCGCAAGATGGCGGCGAGGCGGTAGAGCACGGCACCCGCTGGTCCAAAAAACACGGCGAATAGCACCGGGCCGAATACGAACCGGTGTGCCCCGCGCAGGCCCTCTTCTATGGTGAGTTTCGCGACATCGCCATCTTCGATCTCAAAACGCGATTCGTTTCGCCATTGCGAGATCAGATCCTTCGCGCGTTGTCCGTCGCCCGCTTTCAGCGCGCGGGCGATCCCCGTGAAGAAGTGGCTGACCTGGCGAAATCCCGTGGTGAAAAACAAAACGGCGACGAACCATATCCACCCCAGGAAGGGGTTGGCCGCGGCCAAGCCCCACGATAAAACCGATGCCGTTAGCACGGGTGGCAACACGCTCGCACACCAGCTGAGCGCGCCGTGCGACGGACGGCCCGCATTGAGATAGCGGGCGGCACGACCGGCGAACAAGATAAAGCCGCGCACCGCCAAATTGGGGTAAGGATGGGGGCGCGCTTGCTCAAGAAGAAACGCGGCGAGCAACGCGATGAAAGTCATGCCGGCGGGCTATCCAAGGTAACCCAGCCACGCCGCCGCGCAGGCAACATTTAGCTGGTACGTTGCAGTCCCACCAGCAGCTTCCGGTGAGCGCGGATGGCGTCTTCCACTAGGGGCTGCAAGCCGGCTTCCTTGTCGTCCACCATGCGCACGATTTGCTTGCGCATGCGAGGATCCCAGAAGCGCTTCAGGTGATTCGCGATGCCTTCGATGGCCTCGGCCCGGCCAGCTTGCGCGGCGAAGAAGGCACCGATCTGGTTCGCCATCTTGTAGAGGTGCTCGCCATCCATGCGGGCTATACCTTCACGCGTTGCCGCTCATCGAGCAACTTTTCCTGCTGCTCCGAAAAGCTGCGGAAATCCTTCTGCCACTCCGAGGGTTGCGTCACCGGCATCACTTGCACGGCCGTCACCTTGTACTCCGGACAGTTGGTCGCCCAGTCGGAGTTGTCGGTGGTAATGACGTTGGCGCCGGACTCGGGAAAGTGAAAGGTCGTATAGACGACGCCCGGCTGCACGCGCTCGGTGAGCGTGGCGCGCAACACGGTTTCGCCCGCGCGGCTCTTGATGCCCACCCAATCGTCCTGGCGAATGCCGCGCTCCTCGGCATCGTGCGGATGAATCTCCAGCCGGTCCTCGTGGTGCCAGAGATTATTCTGCGTGCGGCGCGTCTGCGCCCCTACGTTGTACTGCGAAAGAATGCGTCCCGTGGTCAGCAGCAACGGATACATGCGCGTGACCTTTTCTTCCGTGGGAACGTACTCGGTGACGATGAACTTGCCCTTGCCACGCACGAATTCCTCGCAGTGCATCACCGGCGTGCCATTGGGTGCGTTATCGTTGCACGGCCACTGCACGCCGCCTAGTTGGTCGATTTTCTCGTAGGTGACGCCGGTGAAGGTTGGTGTCAGACGCGCGATTTCCGCCATGATCTCGGAAGGATGTGTATACGGCATGGGGTAACCCATGGCCTCCGACAAGGCAACGGTCACCTGCCAATCTTCCATCCCGCACAACGATGGCATGACTTTTCGCACGCGCGAAATGCGCCGCTCGGCGTTCGTGAACGTTCCATCCTTTTCCAGGAACGATGACCCAGGGAAGAACACGTGGGCGAACTTCGCGGTCTCGTTCAAGAACAAGTCTTGCACTACAAGACACTCTAGCGCGCTCAACGCCGCGGTGACGTGTTGCGTATCGGGGTCTGACTGCCCCACGTCCTCGCCTTGCACGTAGAGCGCCTTGAAGCTGCCGTCCAGGGAGGCATCGAACATGTTGGGGATGCGCAATCCTGGTTCGTTATCCAGCTTCACACCCCAAGTGGATTCTAACAAGGCGCGCGTGTTGTCGTCGGATACATGCCGGTAACCGGGGAATTCGTGGGGGAAGGAACCCATGTCGCAGGCGCCTTGCACGTTGTTTTGTCCCCGCAGCGGGTTCACGCCCACGCCGGGGCGGCCGATGTTGCCGGTGACCATGGCGAGATTGGCGATGCCCATGACCATGGTGGAACCCTGGCTGTGTTCGGTGACGCCCAAGCCGTAATAGATGGCGCCATTGCCGCCTGTAGCGAACAAGCGCGCGGCCGCGCGAACTTCCTCGGCTGGCACGCCGGTTTCCTTCTCCAGCGCCTCGGGGGAGTTTTTCGCCTGCGCGATGAAGGCATTCCACTTGGCGAATTCCTTCACGTCGCAACGCGCCGCCACGAAATCTTCCTTGGCCAAGCCTTCGGTGACGATCGTATGTGCCAGCGCGTTGATGATGGCCACGTTGGTACCGGGCCGCAATTTCAGGTGATAACTCGCCTCGGCGTGAGGCTGGCGCACCAGATCGATCTTGCGCGGGTCCACGACGATCAGCTTCGCGCCTTCGCGCAGACGGCGCTTCATTTGTGACGAGAACACGGGGTGCGCATCGGTGGGATTGGCGCCGATCACCATGATCACATCGGAATGCATGACCGAATCGAAATCTTGCGTACCCGCCGACTCTCCCAAGGTCTGCTTCAGCCCGTAACCCGTGGGCGAGTGGCACACGCGCGCGCAGGTATCCACGTTGTTGTTGCCGAAAGCGGCCCGCACCAGCTTTTGAACGAGATAGGTTTCTTCGTTAGTGCAGCGCGACGAGGTGATCGCACCCACCGAGGCGCGGCCATACTTCGCCTGGATTCGCTTGAACTCGGAAGCCGTGTGGGCGATGGCCTCGTCCCAACTCACTTCCTTCCATGGATCGGTGATCTTTTCGCGGATCATGGGTTTCTTGATACGGTCCGGATGAGTGGCGTAACCCCAAGCGAAGCGGCCCTTCACGCAGGAGTGCCCATGGTTGGCCTTGCCATTCTTGTCGGGCACCATGCGCACCACCTTGCTGCCCTGCATCTCGGCGCGGAAGGAGCAACCCACTCCGCAGTAGGCACAGGTGGTGACCTTGCTGTGATCGGGCTGGCCCGCGTCCGTGATGGATTTTTCCATGAGTGTGGCCGTGGGGCAGGCCTGTACGCAAGCGCCACAGGACACGCACTCGGAGTCCATGAAACTTTCCTTCTGGCTGGGCGAGATCATGGAGGCAAAGCCGCGCGCATCCACCGTCAAGGCGAAGGTGCCTTGCACCTCCTCGCAGGCGCGCACGCAGCGCGAACACACGATGCACTTGGTGGGGTCGAAGCTGAAGTAGGGGTTGGATTCGTCTTTCTTGGCGGAGAAGTGATTGGCGCCCTCGTAGCCATAGCGCACTTCGCGCAAGCCCACCACGCCGGCCATCTCCTGCAACTCGCAATTGCCGTTGGCGGGGCAGGTCAGGCAATCCAGCGGATGGTCCGAGATGTATAGTTCCATCACGCCCTTGCGGATCTTGGCGAGTTGGTCCGTTTGCGTGCGCACCTTCATGCCTGGCTCCACCAAGGTGGTGCACGAGGCGGGGTAGCCCTTGCGGCCTTCGATCTGTACCAGGCACAAGCGGCAAGAGCCGAAGGCATCCACCATGTCGGTCGCGCACAGCTTCGGGATTTTCACACCGGAATTCATGGCGGCACGCATGACCGAAGTGCCAGCCGGGACGCTCACGGACTTGCCGTCGATCTCCAGGCTCACTTGTTGGGCCGAGCGGCTAGCAGGCGTTCCGAAATCGGTTTCCTTGACTGAATACATACCCCATCTCCTTCCCAGCAAAGCCGGGCCAATCGCTTACTTCCTACTTCTCGAAGTCTCTCTTGAAATGCTCCAGCGCACTCAAGACTGGAAACGGCGTCATCCCCCCCAGAGCACAGAGCGAACCATGCAGCATGGTGGCGCATAGATCCTTGAGAGTCGCGAGGTTCTTCTCCCGCTGCTCGCCCGCGGTAATGCGGTCGATCACCTCGACCCCGCGCGTGGAGCCAATTCTACAGGGCGTGCACTTGCCGCAGGACTCGATGGCGCAAAATTCCATGGCGTAGCGGGCCATGCGCGCCATGTCCACGGTATCGTCAAAAACGACGATCCCGCCATGTCCGATCATCCCTCCCACCTTCGCGAAAGCCTCGTAATCCAACGGCGTATCAAAATGGGATTCCGGCAAATAGGCACCCAAGGGTCCTCCTACCTGCACCGCGCGAATAGGCCTACCCGTTGCGGATCCGCCGCCGTAGTCATAGAGCAGTTCGCGTAAGGTGAGCCCGAATGCCTTTTCGACTAGGCCGCCGCGCTTGATGTTCCCCGCGAGTTGAAAAGGCAGGGTGCCGCGCGAACGCCCCATGCCGAAATCTCGGTAGTAGGCGGCCCCCTTGTCGAAGATGATGGGGAGCGACGCAAAGGTGATCACGTTATTGACGATGGTGGGACAGCCAAACAACCCCTTGATGGCGGGCAGCGGCGGCTTGTAGCGCACCATGCCGCGCTTGCCTTCCAGGCTTTCCAGCAGCGAGGTCTCCTCGCCACAGATATAGGCGCCCGCCCCCATGCGCACTTCGAGATCGAAGCGCTTGCCGCTTCCCAGGATGTCCTCGCCCAGATAGCCGGCGTGCCGGGCATTGGCGATGGCTCCCTCGAAAATACGCTGGGCGTTGGGATATTCGGAACGCAGGTACACGTAACCTTGGTGAGCCCCAACGGCTAGGCCGGCGATGGTCATGCCCTCGATCAAACAGTACGGGTCGCCTTCCATCAGCATGCGGTCGGAGAAGGTGCCCGAATCGCCTTCGTCGGCGTTGCACACCACGAATTTGGTATCGCCTTCGGCGTCCAACACCGTGCGCCACTTGATGCCCGTCGGGAAAGCCGCGCCGCCGCGGCCACGCAGGCCCGAATCCGTGACCTCGGCGACGATCTTGCCGCCCGTCAAAGCCAAGGCATTGCGCAACCCCTTCATGCCGCCATGGGCCTCGTAGTCCGCAAGACTCAAGGGATCGGTCACACCCACCCGCGCGAAGCACAAGCGTTCCTGGCGCTTCAGGTAAGGAATCTCCTCGGTCATCCCGAGGCAAAGCGCATGCTTTCCGCCGTTCAGGAAACCCGCATCGAAGAGGGATGGCACGCCGGCCGCGCTCACCGGACCGTAGGCCACGCGGCCCGCCGGCGTCTCAACCTCCGCCATGGGTTCCAGCCAGAACATCCCCCGCGAACCATTGCGCACGAGGCGCACAGGCACATGGCGCTTGCCGGCTTCGTGCTCGATGGCCCTGGCTACGGCATTGGCGCCCAGCGAGAGTGCGCTGGTGTCGAGCGGCACATAGACCGTGGTCGTCATGCCTTGCTCCCCGCCAGCAACGCATCCATGCCGGCCGCGGTCACCCGGCCAAACACCTCGCCGTCCCACATGACCGCCGGCGAACACGCGCAGTTACCCAGGCAGTACACGGGCTCCAAGGTGACCGCGCCATCGGCGGTAGTCTGGTGAAAATCCACGCCCAGCCGCTTGCGAGCGTGCTCCGCCAGCGCATCGCCTTGCATGGCTTGGCAGGCCTCGGCCCTGCATATCTTGAGCACGTGCTTACCAGGCGGCACGCTACGGAAATCCGGATAGAAAGTCACCACGCCATGCACCTCGGCGCGCGACAAATTCACTGCCTTCGCGATGGCGCGCAAGGCTTCCGGAGGAATGAAACCCAGATCCTCCTGGATTTCATGCAAGAGTGGCAGCAACCCTCCTGGCCGGTGCGCGTGGTTCTTGATGGCCGTTTCGGCGCAATGCGCGTACACGGCCTGGCTCTGCTCGGTCATTGGCGTGTTACTTGAACAGCACAGCGGCTTTTTCCACCGCGGTCCAAACGCCCCACGCCAATGGCACTCCGACGAGCAGCCAGAAGAATGGAACTAAAGACTTTGTACTTGCCCCTCCCGCCGCGGTAGCGGCGCTCCCTTGCACTTCGCTCGCGGCGGCCCGGTCATGGGCAAGCTTGCGTTCGGCCGCCAATTCCTCATCCGTCATGAACCACTTCGCGGCGACCGGCCGCACCAACAGGTTGCAAATAAACCCGCCTACCAGAAGACCCGCCAGCACGTACATGGTCGTGTCGTAAGCCTCGCTCTTAGGCACGCCGGATTTGATCTGGAAGTCGTTGATGTAGTTCACCAGCACAGGGCCGAGAATACCCGCGACGGACCAAGCGGTGAGCAGCCTGCCATGGATGGCGCCCACCATCTGCGTGCCGAACATATCCGCCAGATAGGCGGGGATGGTGGCGAATCCGCCCCCATACATGGTGAGAATGAAACAGAAGATGCCCACGAAGAGCGCGACACTTCCCAATTGCCCCGCGTGCGGCGCCGAGGCGTAGAGCAAGAATCCGAGGGTGAAGAAAGCGAAGTAGGTGGCCTTGCGCCCGATGTAATCGGAGAACGATGCCCAGACGATGCGCCCGGCGATGTTGAACAAACTCAACAAGCCGGTGAATCCCGCCGCGATTGCCGCGATCTGCCCAAGCTGCTCCTTGCTCAACTGATCGAACTTCACGTCCACGCCGATCAACTTTCCGCCAAATATTTCTTGCAGCATGGGAGAAGCCATGCCGATGACGCCGATGCCCGCCGAAACGTTCAAGCACAAGATTCCCCACAGGCACCAGAACTGCGGTGTGCGCCAAGCCTTGTTCAAGTGCACGTGGCGCTGCGTGATCATGGCATTGGCCGCCTGCGAGGCGGGTGGCGTCCAGCCCGCGGGCTTCCACCCCGTGGGAGGCACCCGGTAGGAGAGCGCGCCGATCAACATGAACACTATGTAAATGGCCGCCATGGTGAGGAAGGTCTCCCACACCCCCACCGAGGTAGGCGTGGCGTAGAACTTCATCATCTTGTCGGCCAAGGGCGAGCCAATCATGGCGCCGCCGCCGAATCCCATGATGGCCATGCCCGTGGCCATGCCGCGCCGGTCGGGGAACCATTTGATCAGCGTGGACACGGGGGAGATATAACCCAGCCCCAGGCCCACGCCGCCGATGACTCCGGAACCTAGCCACATCATCCATAGTTGGTGGTGATAGACCCCGAGGGCGGAAATCACCAAGCCACCGCACCAGAAGGTCGCGGAGACCACACCAGCCTTGCGCGGGCCGGATCGTTCAAGCCATCCGCCCCACAATGCCGCGCTCGATCCGAGGAAGACGAAGAAGAGGGTATACATCCACCCCAGCATGGGCTTGTCCCAATCGCAGGTCGTGGTGAAGAGCTTCTCGATCCAGGACGTCCCGTCCGGGCAGGCCACCGGCTTGGTGATGCCGATGGCCTTTGTGAGCGGCAGCCAGAACACCGAAAAGCCATAGGCCATGCCGATGCACAAGTGAATGCACAATGCCGCGGGCGGTACCAACCAACGGTTGAATCCTGGCCCCGCGATGATTCGTTCCTTGGAAAGAAATCCCGTCTCGGGTGCGACGCCCTGGGCAAGAGCGCCAGACACTTGTGCCATACCATTCCTCCTTGAACATATTAGTTTTTCTATGAAGCCACGCCAAAACAGCCGGAGTGTAACGCATGCCGCGCGGGCGTCGCTAAGCGGGCGTCACTGAGCGGCCACCCTTTTCATCTCCACCCTGCGAGCGAACCAACGGGCCAGGGCGAGCAAGCCAATTCCCGAGGCTACAAATATTGGCGCGTATCCGAAGCGTCCAACTATGCACCCCGCTAGCCATACTCCCAGCGCCTGGCTGAGAAACATGGAGAAAGCGAAAGACGAAACGGCCGAACCGCGGGCCTCGGGGGCCATCTCCGTGGCCTGGGTTTGCAACGTGTTATGCAGCATATAGAAACCGAAGCCCGACATTATGACGAAGGGCACGCACAGCCACCACACCGGTGCGATTGAGAGCCCGAGGTAACACAGCAGCATTACTATCCCGCCGCCAGTCACCAAGCCGCGCAGGCCCAAGCGCTTGATCAAGTGCCGCACGAAAAAGCCGTAGGCGATACCCCCGGCGGCGTTGCCGGCGATCACCATGCCCACCACGGTATAGCTCAGATCGAATTCGAATATTAGGTAGGCACCGATGTAGGAAAACGCACCGAAAAACAGGAATCCTTCGATGCCGGCCACCAGCACCACCAGGCGCACACGCGGCTTGCGAAGCAGATAGACATAGCGCGACAACAGATCCTTCACGCCCGTCAGCGTCTGCCCCTGCGGCTCGGCGCGCGACCAGGCATTCTTGGCGAGCACCAAGGACATGAGCGCCAAGGCAGCACCCAATACAAGGAAGATGGCGCGCCATCCGAGAAAATCGCTGAACAGCCCGCCGATCAATGGCCCCGCCGCCTGGCCAAGCATGGTTCCCGACACGAAGCGCGCCAGAACGTGCTGGCGCTCCTCGATGGCTACATTGTCGCCAAGGAAGGCAAAGGACAAAGGGATGATGGCGCCCGCCGTCATGCCGGTGGCGAAGCGGTACGCCGCCAATTCGTGCAGGGAATGGGACATAGCGCAACCCAGACACCCCAACGCGGAGGCGCCGAGCATGAGGCAGATCATGCGCACTTTGCCGAAGCGGTCGCCCAAGGGACCGTGAATGAGCTGGAAGAACCCATAGGCAAACGTGAAGGCGGTAATGATGATGGCGGCCTCCCCCACGCTCACGCTGAACTCCTGCGACATCTTGGGGAGGAGCGTCTCGCCAACACGAATGGTGACACCGGATACGAAACTGCCACAGGCCAGCAGAAGCAGAACACCGCGCACTTCGTTGTTTTTTTCCGCCAAGCGGGAATCCTGGTTCATGAGTGGCGAGATTGTATTGCTTCCGCCGCGCGCGCGGCCCGCATCCGGCCAGGTCTGAAGTAGTTCTGATTGTCGTAAAAGTATTCCTCATGGTTGGCGGCAAACCAACCGGGGACCCCCAGAACCGGAAACGGCGCCAAGTCGCGGGGAGTCGCCAGCGTGCTCGCATCCTCCAGGCGCTCCGCGGTCGCCGAGCCGGCATGTAGAAGCTGTCCTTCCAAAGGCAAAGCCAGAAACTCATTCGGCACCTCATGCAAGAGCGCCAGCGCGCTCACGCCCAGAAACGGATCGAGCAGCTTGTGATACATGGCGTGGCCGAAGATAAACACGCGAGTGCTTGCCTGGAAACGCTCGCGCTGGCGCCAGAACAATTCCTTCCACTGAAATGCGCGAATCAATCCGAGCATGCGTGAGTCCGTTGAACACACTATCGCGCCGCCTTCGTCGAACAAGGTCAAGGCGTCGCGTGCGCGCCCGCGCTGTCCTGGGGCCTCCTTGGCCAACTCCGCGATATGACGAGCGTTGAGAGCAGCCTTGGCCTCGGGGAAAGCCATCCACACCAGGGCATTAAGGAAGTCGTGCCAGTCTTCTGGGCGGCATAACACTTCGCCGCGCCGGTATATGCGCTCCTCGTAGGAAAGGGCATCCACCGGTTCGGTACCGACGAAGTCGGTTTCCACGAAAGATATGGGCTTGGCGCCGGGCGGTGCCAGCCGTTTGGCCTGGTGCGTGAGAGCCGCCGCCGGCGGCCATGCCGAGAGATCGAGATCCCGAACCACGCCGCGCAGCACCTCGAAGGCCGCTGAACGGGACAGGAACTCAGAATCCCATGTTCGGGACGCGCTCATGCGGCGCCCCCTCCCCCGCCGCGCCCTTGGATAACATGGCGGTCCTTGCAATTCATCTTGAACAATATGTTGGAAAAAACCGATTGTGTCGTAATCGGGGCCGGCGTGGTCGGCCTAGCCGTCGCACGCGCCCTGGCCATGAAGGGGCGGGAAGTCATTGTCCTGGAAGCCGCGGAAGGCATCGGTACCCACACCAGTTCGCGCAATTCCGAAGTCATCCACGCCGGGCTCTATTATCCCAAGGGATCGCTCAAGGCGCGCCTGTGCGTGGAAGGCAAGCACGCGCTCTATGAATACTGCCGGGACCACGGCGTGCCGCACAGCCGAATCGGTAAGATTGTAGTGGCAAGCGAAAAAGCGGAAGTGGCCGCCGTGGAATCCTACGTCACCCGGGCCGAGGAAAACGGCGTGACCGACCTGCGCTGGTTAACGGTGGCAGAACTCGAAGAGATGGAGCCCGCCGTTCGCTGCGTGGCGGGTTTCCTATCGCCTTCCACCGGCATCATCGACAGCCACGGGCTCATGCTCGCCTTGCAAGGCGATGCGGAAGATCACGGTGCCGGCCTCGCGTTCCACAGCCCGGTGCAATCCGGCGAACTGACAAGCAAGGGCATCGTGCTCAACGTAGGCGGAAAGGAACCCATGAGCCTGCTATGCAACAGCGTAATCAACTGCGCCGGGCTGTTCGCGCAAGACTTGGCGCGCAGCATTAGCGGTATTCCTGGCGATAGCATTCCCCCGCGGTACTTCGCCAAGGCGCACTACTACACCTTGAGCGGGCGATCGCCTTTTCGCCGCTTGGTATACCCGGTGGCCACACACGCTCATTTGGGCGTGCACGTCACGCTAGACCTAGGAGGGCAGGCGCGCTTCGGCCCGGATGTGTGCTGGACCGGCTCGGTGGATTACACCTTCGACAAATCGCGCGAACCGCTGTTCTACGAAGCCATTCGAAAGTACTACCCCGGACTCAAGGACGGCGCCCTGCAACCGGGCTACACGGGCATCCGGCCCAAGGTATCCGGTCCGAAGGAGGCCGCGGCGGATTTCATCATCCAGGGCCCGGCGGATCACGGCGTTTCAGGCATCGTGAATCTGTACGGAATCGAATCTCCCGGACTCACCGCCTCTTTGGCAATCGCGCGGGAGGTCCTCGAGAGGCTTGGATAGAATGCGCGCCTTCCATCATTGAATTCCTAACACCGTGGCTGACATCATCGACTATCAAATATTTGGCGAGGAAATGCAGTACGTCGAGATCGAGCTCGATCCCGGAGAGGCCGCCATCGGCGAAGCCGGCGGCATGATGTACATGCAAGAACACATCGCTCTCGATACCGTGTTTGGCGACGGCACCCAGCAAAGCGGGATCGTCGGTAAGTTACTGGGCGCGGGCAAGCGGCTCCTCACAGGAGAGTCCTTGTTCATGACCGTTTACTCCAACCAAGGCAATACCAAGAGCAAGCTCGCCTTTGCCGCGCCCTACCCAGGCAAGATCGTTCCCATTGACCTGCCCAAGATGGGCGGGACCTTCATTTGCCAGAAGGATTCCTTTCTTTGCGCCGCGCGCGGCGTATCGGTAGGCATTGCCTTTCAAAAACGGCTGGGCGTGGGGTTCTTCGGCGGCGAGGGTTTCATCATGCAGAAACTCGAAGGCGATGGCTTGGCCTTCGTGCATGCGGGCGGTACCCTGATGCGGCGCGATCTGGCACCTGGCGAATTCTTGCGCGTGGACACGGGCTGCTTGGTGGGCATGCAATCCACCGCGGATTACGACATCGAGTACGTTGGCAAAATCAAGACGGCGCTCTTTGGCGGCGAGGGTTTATTTTTCGCGACACTTCGCGGCCCGGGTACCATCATGCTGCAATCGCTTCCCTTGTCGCGATTGGCGAGCCGCATCTTCGCCGCCGCTCCGCAAAGAGGCGGATCACGCGAACAAGGCTCACTGCTGGGCGGATTAGTAGGTGGGAGCGCGCTGGGTGGCTTGCTCGGCGGCGATGACGAATAACACTGGTGAGCCTTAGCGGACAACTCTTCGGTCCGGGGATTTCCCCCACCGGGGCCAACGCCACGTTCAGAGCCGGTATCTTCGGTCTGAATTTTCAAGATAAACATTCCCATTTGCCCACGGTTAACTGGACTGAAATCACTTGGCGGCGTGGCGGCTTCAATGACCATCATATGTTGCTAGAGTGGAAGGGCCAGGAGGGCGCCTTCAGCTTGGCCCTTGCCCAGCCTGCGGCGCAACAAGCGGTGCTGGACTATTTGCAACCCGCCCGCCAGCAAGCGAAGCCCAAGGCGGCGGGCACGCGCGCTTGGATCACCGGGCTTGTCACGGTGTTCGTCGTGCTGCCGGTGTTGGCGATTGCACTGCTCTTGTCGCAAACGAATCGCGTGATCGATTGGGCGGTGGACCGCATTCCAGTGGAGGCGGAGAAGACGCTGGGCGCGCAATCCTTCGCGCAATTTCGCGCCAGCAAAGCGCTGGAAGAAAACCATCCTGCCCTGCCCATGCTGCGCGAATTGGGGCGCCGCCTGTCCAAGGGTTCGGTCTACGAGTACCAGTTCCACATCCTGCGCGATGACACAGTGAACGCCTTCGCCATGCCGGGCGGGTACATCGTGTTCCACACCGGATTGCTCAAAAAGGCCGGCCGCGCCGAGGAAGCGGCCGGTGTGCTCGCCCACGAAATCCAACACGTGGAGCGGCGCCATGGCTTGCGCGGGCTAGTGCATGCCGCCGGATGGCGTATCGCACTCACCCTTCTTCTCGGAGACACCGGCGGTTCCGTGGCAGCCTCTCTCGCGGAGAACTTGGGGAATCTGCGTTTCTCGCGCACGCAGGAGACCGAAGCGGATCTGCGCGGGGTCAAAGCCCTCACCGAAGCCGGCATCGATCCGCGCGGTATGATGGAGTTCTTCAAGAAACTCCCCAAGGAAGGCACGAGCGTTCCCGCCATTCTCTCTTCACACCCCGCGAGCGAAGCCCGCTTCGAGGCCGTGGAGAATGCGTTGCCCAAGGACCGAACTTTCGAGCCCTTGCCCTACGACATCAAGAAACTCAGCACACCATGAACGAACTCATCCTGCACCACTACCCTCCCTCGCCCGTCTCCGAAAAAGTCCGTATCGCCCTCGGCATGAAAGGGCTGGCTTGGCGCTCAGTGGAAATTCCGCGGCTTCCCCCCAAGCCCGACGTCATGCCGCTGACGGGCGGCTACCGCCGCACCCCCATCATGCAAAGCGGCGCCGATATTTACTGCGATAGCCAATGCATCTTGCCGGAAATCGAACGCCGCTTTCCAGAACCCACGTTTTATCCCGGTGGCAGCCAGGGCATGGCCACGATCTTCGGTCGTTGGACGGATTCCATGTTCGACGCGGCCGCCAAGCTATTGATTGGAGCCAATGCGGACCAACTCCCCGCGGAATTCCTGAAAGACCGGGGCCGTTTGTTCTTCGGCCCAAACTGGAATTCCAACGAGTTGAAAGCGGACGTGCCCCATGTGGTGGCGCAACTGCGCGCTCAGTTTTCCTGGATCAATCTGCAATTGGCGGATAAGCGATCCTTCCTGTTCGGCGGCAAACCCGGGCTCGCGGATGCGCAAGCCTATTACTTAATATGGTTCGTACGCGCCCGCTGGCAAGGCGGCCCGGCGCTGCTGGCCGAGTTCCACGCGCTCGAAGCTTGGGAAAAACGCATAGCCGCCATTGGCCATGGGCGTCCTAGTGAGATGTCTTCCGCGCAAGCCATCGAAGCCGCCCGCGCCGCCGAACCCGCGACACCCGAGCGAGGAGATGCACGCGACGCGCAAGGCCTGGCGCTCGGGCAATCCGTCGGCGTGACGCCGGACTTGAACAGCGGCGAACCCACCGTGACCGGAACGCTCAGGTTGATCGAACCTGACCGCATCGCGATCCTGCGAACGGACCCTCGCGTGGGGACCGTGTGCGTGCACTTCCCGCGCGTGGGGTATCGTGTCACCGCGCTTGGATAAGGCCCATGACCGCTCTCGTCATAACGCAAACCAAGGACCGCATCGCGCGCATCGAACTCAACCGCGCCGAGAAGCGAAACGCGCTCACCGCGGAAATGTATCAGGCCATCGCGCACGCCCTACGCGCGGCAGGTGCGGACTCTCAGGTGCGCGTCATACTCATACATGGCCACCCCGAGTGTTTTTGCGCGGGAAACGATCTCAAGGATTTTCTCGGCAACCCGCCCCGTGGCGACGACTCTCCCGTGTTTCAGTTTTTACAAGCGGTCTCAACCGCCGCCAAACCGCTCATCGCGGCCGTTGGCGGGCCGGCGGTGGGCATCGGCACCACCATGCTCTTGCATTGCGATCTGGTCTACGCAACGCCCGAAGCCCGGTTCCAGCTTCCCTTCGTTTCGTTAGGTCTCGTGCCGGAAGCGGCGTCGAGCTTTCTTCTGCCCATGATCGCCGGTTATCAACGCGCGGCGGAACTGCTTCTGCTCGGGAAACCTTTCGATAGCGAGAAGGCATTCGCCGCGGGCCTCATCACCGAAGTGGTGCCAAAGGAAGAGTTACTCGATCGTGCCCGCGCGGCCGCGGCTCACCTCGCCGGTTTGCCGCCCCATCAGGTTCAGCTAACCAAATCGCTGATGAAAAAGCGCCACGCCATGGCGGTGCAAGAACAAATGCGCGAGGAAAGCCTGTTGTTCCGCGAACTCCTCGGATCGCCGGAGGCGAAGGAAGCCATGAGCGCATTCCTGGAGAAGCGCAAACCCGATTTCTCGCGGTTCTGAGACGATGAATTCTCCAGCGGCCGCCGAGTTACTGCTGCAAGGGACCACCGTCATCGATTTCACCCGGGTGCTGGCAGGCCCTTATTGCACGCGCATGCTGGGCGATCTAGGTGCGCGGGTCATAAAGATCGAGCGGCCTGGCGAGGGCGACGAAGTCCGCCCCATCGTCCACCAACTCGACCCCAACCGCGGCGACCAGAGCAGCTATTTCTGGCGCATCAATGCCAGCAAGCAAGGCATTGCCATCGACCTGGCCAAGCCCGAGGCGCGGCCCCTCGTGCTCGACTTGGTGCGCAAGGCAGAAGTGGTGGTGGAAAATTTTTCTCCAGGCGTCATGGCGCGCCATGGCCTCGATTCGCACGCGCTGCGCGCCTTGCATCCCGGGCTGGTCTACTGTTCCATCTCTGGCTTTGGCCAGACGGGGCCATGGAGTTCCATGCAGGCCTACGCGCATCTCATCAATGCCATATCGGGGATGATGGATCTCGACCGCTGCGGCGAAGTACAGCCGCGCGTGTCTTACCTGCAAGCGGCCGATGTGCTGGCTGGGGCGCACGCGTTCGGCGCCATTTGCGCGGCGCTGCTCCGGCATGCACGCAGCGGCCTAGGCGCCACGCTCGATGTGTCCATGCTCGAATGCCTCATCGCCGCGGACGACATCACCTATGGCGCCCTAATCAATGGCGGGCCCGTGGAACGGCGGCCGCGAGCGGGCATGCTGGTGCATCCCATCGGCGAGCGCTACGTGGCCGCACAGACCGCCGGAGCACCGCACCTGTGGGCGCGATTGGTGGCCGCCATCGGAAAACCTGAACTCGCCAGCGACCCGCGCTTTGCCACGCCCATGGCACGGCGCCAGAATTGGAGCGCGCTGCGGGAGGTTTACGGCGAGTGGTTGAACAGCTTCGGGAGCGTGGACGCCGCGGTGAAGGCGCTCACCTCGGCTCGCATTCCTTCCGTTCCCATGCTCACGCCGGAAGAGGTGGCCAATCACCCCCACCTAGCGCAGCGCCAGGCGTTTCCCGAGGTGAATCACCCCACGCGCGGCAACGTTCGGGTGACGGCCACGCCTTTCTTTGTCGATGGGAAGGCGACCCACCCCACGGGGCCCGCGCCCTACCGGGTGGGAGAACAAACGCGGAAAGTGTTAACCGAAATGCTGGGATATACCGAAGAACAAATCACCACCTTGCATGCGCTTGGCGTGATTGGCATGCCGGCGGATCAGTAGGGACCAGCCTTGATGCGCGGGTTCGTGGTCTCGCGCAGGATGACGGCACAGATGGGGCACTCGATCGCGCGCGCAACGTTCGTCACGTCCTCGACGGAAATGCTCGTGCCGCAGGCGGCCACCGCGTACCGCAACGTGGGCTCATCGCGTAGCTTGCCCCAGTGCCAGGAGAGATGCTTGATGCCCCTCGAGTGCCGTTGCATGTGATTACTCATCTTTGTTGCCCCGCCCTTGTTGCTAAATGTCTCACTCCCACTATCGGCGCATCATGGGAAGTTCTTGACACGCAACTTTCAAGAGCCCCATCAAGGAAGCCTGGGCAAAGAGGGCAGGTTGCCTGGCTTGGGCGGTGCCGGAAGTCTCGGAAGACCGGGCAATTCTCCAGGCCGTGGCGGCAGCGGCAGCACACCGGGTTTGTCCGAGTCCCGCCGCCGGCTGTGCTTGCGTTTCTTGCGCCATGCATTGCGCTCCATCCCTGACACTCACCTTCTCGCTGCTAGCCATGGCCCTATGCGCGGTATGGTTCAACCCGGTAGCGGTGGGCCCCAAGCTGGCTATACATCCATGGATGGTGCTGTTCGCCGCCGCCGTCGTGAGCGGACTGCGGGAAGGTTACCTGGCGTGGCCATCGATCCTTGTTCTCGGCGGCCTTGCCGCGGCGGCGTTCGTCGCAAAACGAGGACATACAAATCTCGCGGTGCGCCGTATTGTTCGGTCTCGTTCATCTGGGCGGCGGGCCTTGGTACATAATGCTGGCCATCTTCGCGGGGTTGGGTTACGGATACGCTTACCTGCGCATCCAGCGCGTGGAGGCGTCCATACTGGTTCATTTTTCGGTGAGCACCGTGCACTTTATGGCACCTCTAATAATCACTTTTCTACGACGGATCTCTTACCGCGTTAGCGAAATGAGTTTCATTCTCGGCCAGGTGACCTTCAGCCGGGTTATTTCGCGCCTTTCAAGGCGTTTTGCGAGCCTCTTCACTGGCTTTGTATCCAACTTAC
>SHXO01000049.1 GCA_009693245.1 Betaproteobacteria bacterium
AAAAATCTTTCCTACGAAGGGTACGAGCGTACACGAAAGGAAATCTATGAACCTAAAAACCGCAATACAACCACGGAGGACTCAGAGATCACAGAGGGAAACAGTGGGTTAATGATCGATACCGCTTCACCCAATAGGTGAGAAGCATATGCGAGTCAAGTCTTTGGTTTTCCTCTGTGCCATCTGTGCCATCTGTGCCATCTGTGTCCTCTGTGGCTTGAATTGCAGTTTTTTTTGGGTAGTCATTGCATCCCTTCGGGCAACCAGGGTTCGGGCGCTCGCGTGTCGATGTTGGTGACCACGTCCACCAATACCGGCGCATCCGCAGCCAGCGCTTCACGAAGCGCGGGGCCGATGGCGCCCGGTTGTTCCACCCGGATGCCATTCACACTGAAACTGCGTGCAACGGCGGCGAAATCCGTGGGACCGAAGCGCAACATTTCGGCGGGATCGCCAGGATTGCCGCCTTGCATGGTGAGCAGGTTGGGCCACCCCTGGCCGAAACCCGAATTGTTATTCACCACCAGCACCACGGGCAGGTTGCGGCGGCGTGCTGTCTCCAATTCGCTAAGGTGGTAGTACAGCGCGCCGTCACCGCTAAAGCAGATCACTTTTCGATTCGGCGCCGCGCACTGCGCGCCCAGGGCTGCGGGGAATGCCCATCCGAGCGACCCCGCGGCGCGGAGGTAGGTCTGGCCAGCGCCGTTCAATTCCACCAAGGTGGAGGTCAAGATGCCCGAGTAACCCGTATCGGCCACCAAAATTCCATCGCGCGGCAACGCCGCGCTGATTTCCGCGCAAAGCCGGTCGGGGCGGATCGGCACGTCATTACTCGCAAGATCCGGCGCTCGCCGCGCGCGCCATGCCGCGACGATTTGCACCGCATGTTCGGCATACGACGTATCTCGCTTGGGCGTGCCTAATGCCGAGAGCAGCTTTTGCAATGTGGCCTTGGGATCGCCCATGAGTCCCAAGGTGTTCGGATAGGAGCGGCCGAGTTCCACCGCGTCGATGTCGATCTGCACGACAGGCGTGCCAATGCGCGGAATACGCCACGTATGCGTCACTTGATCGCCCGTATGGCAGCCGATGAAGAACACCATATCGGCTTCATGTACGATTTGGTTCGCGGGCGGGGCGCCATAATTTCCCGGTGTGCCGATGGCAAGCGGATGCAAGGTGCTGGTCAACCCGCGCCCGCCCAGAGATGTACCGATGGGTGCGCTCAAGCGCTTGCCGAGTTCCAACAGCTCGGCTCCGCAACCGGACGCCGTGGCCCCAGCCCCCGCGACTATGGCCACGCGCTTTGCGGCGAGCAACGCTAAGGCCGCGCGCGCGATATCGTCATCCGGTGGCGTGGGCCGGTGCGGAGGCATCGCCATGTCAAAGGGCGAACCGTTACTCACAGGTTCATGGACCAGGGTGGTTTCCACCCCCTCCCCCATCAAGCCTTGCAGATCCAGGTGCGCCGGCCGGGGCGTGCCACTCATCACCTCGCGCCAGGCTTGGCGTAGCAGCCGGGGCAGATCGGCGGCCTGGTCCACCTCGGCGGCAAACTTGGTGACTGGCGCGAACAAGGGCGCATGCGCGACTTCCTGGTACGCATTGCGATGCTGGTGCGCGGGGATCTTGCGCCCCGTCACCGCGATGACCGGCGAGCGGCCCAGATACGCATCTTGCAAGCCCGCGGCCAAGTTTGCCGCGCCAACGGATTGCGCGAAACATAGCCCAGGACGCCCCGCGATGCGGGCGTACCCATCTGCCATGTACGCGGCGGACTTTTCCGTGTGCGCCAGGACACGAGTGATGTTGGTGCTGCCCAGTTCAATCAAGGTGCGCCGCAGAACTGCGTCCACCCAGAATACGTGCGTGGTGCCGGATGCAACCAGGGTGCGCGCGAACCACTGTGCACCGGTGAGCGCTTCAGCCATTTCCCCCTCCTCCGCCTTCAGTCTTATGGCTCGGAGTTTAGGGGAGAACCGGCGGCGCGACTAGCCCGCGGGAGCGGCCCTTGCCGAGGGCGCGCTCTACTGGTACCGGATCTGAACGTTGGCCGGGCTCAACCACTCGCCCAAGGCCTGCACCAGTTCGTCTTGCAAACTGACGCGCCACTGCTCTCCTAAATCGATCTCGCACTGAGCATCGTGGTTGTTGTAGGCCACGAAGACCGGGCATTTACCACCGCGGTAAGGGGCAAGCAAATCGCGTAATTTGGACCCGCTGGATTGTCCGTTGCATTGCAGCCGCATGCCCTTGGCGAAGTGGTTGCGAGCGGCGGATAGATCGAAAAGTTTCTCCGCGCCCATGCGCACGCCGCCCGTGAATTCATCGAGCGCGGGCCGGCCTTCTACGATGAGGAGTTGGTCTTCCTTGAGCATGCTCCGGTGAGCTTCGAAGAGTTCGTTGAAGATGCTCACTTCGATGCGCCCGCTACCGTCGTCCAATTGCACGATGACCATGCGGCCACGCCGGGTCTGTTGCACGCGCATCGCGCCGATCACGCCCGCGGCCAGCACGGATTGCGTTTGGGGTTGGAGTCTGCCCAAGGAGGTGCGGATAAAGCTGCCGAGCTCTCCCGCGTGAACGCTGTACGGATGCCCTGACAGGTAGTAGCCGAGTGCTTGCTTTTCGTGTTGCAAGCGCTCTTTCTCGGACCAGGGTTTGGCCTGGATCAGGCGGTTGTCTTGCTCCTCCAGGGCCGCGTCCTGGCCGAAGAGGGAATTCTGATGGGCCGTGCGTCCCGATCGTTCGGCGTGTTCCAATGCCATGCCGGCGGAGGCGAGCAGCGAAGCGCGATCGGGATTGAGCGCGTCGAACGCCCCCCCGCGAATGAGGGATTCCAGGGCGCGGCGGTTGACCACGCGCCGGTCCACGCGCCGGCAAAAATCGAAGAGATCCTTGAAGGCCCCGCCATCCTTGCGCGCCTTGGCGATGGCCATGATGGCCGACTCGCCCGTACCCTTCATGGCGCCCAGCCCGTATCGAATTTCTTTTTCGCTCACCGGAACGAAACGGTAATCCGAAGCGTTGATATCGGGCGGCAGCACGACAAGATCGTTGTCTTTCGCATCGTCGTGGAACTGGTGCACCTTGTCGGTATCGTCCATCACCGCGGACAAGTTGGCCGCCATGAAAGCCGCGCCGTGGTGCACTTTCAAGTAGGCCGTTTGATAGGCCACCAGGGCGTAGGCCGCGGCGTGCGATTTGTTGAAGCCGTAGCCGGCGAACTTTTCCATCAAATCGAAAAGCTGGGTGGCGCGGCCCTGCGTCAAGCCATTCTTCAACGCACCGGCGACGAAGATTTCTCGCTGCAAAGCCATCTCTTCGGGTTTTTTCTTGCCCATGGCCCGGCGCAGCAAATCCGCGCTGCCCAGGCTATAGCCGCCCATGACCTGCGCGATTTGCATGACTTGCTCTTGGTAGACCATGATGCCGTAGGTTTCGCCCAGGATGGGTTCCAGGCGCGGGTCGAGATACTCCACGCGCTGGCGGCCGTGCTTGCGCTCGATGAAATCGGGAATGAGTTCCATGGGCCCAGGACGGAACAACGCCACCAGCGCGATGATGTCCTCGAAGCGGTCGGGTTTCGCGCGCTTCACGAGATCGCGCATGCCGCGCGATTCGAACTGGAACACGGCCGTGGTGTTGCCGGTGGCGAAAATCCGGTAGGCGGCGGAATCGTTGAGGGGAATCTTTTCCAGGGAGGTGGAAGGTGGGAGGTGGGAGGAGAGAAGCTCGACCGCATTGACCCCTCCCTCCTCCCTCCTCACTCCTCCCTCACGCGAGGCGAGCCGAGCGATAAACCTCAACGTCCAATCCAACACCGTGAGCGTGGTGAGGCCCAGAAAGTCGAACTTCACCAGGCCGACGGCTTCGACGTCGTCCTTGTCCAACTGGCTCACAATGCTTTGCGCGCCTTCGGCGCAGTAGAGCGGGCAAAAATCGGTGAGCTTTCCGGGCGCGATCAGCACACCGCCGGCATGCATGCCGACGTTGCGGGTCAGGCCTTCCAAGCGCCCAGCCAGCTCCAGCAACTCGCGCACTTCCTCTTCTTTCTTCTCGCGCTCGGCCAGCAAAGGCTCCATCTCGCGCGCCATCTTGAGCGTGATGAGTTTTCCGGGTTGGAATGGAATCAGCTTGGCCAGTTGGTCGCAGAAGTTGTAGGGCAGATCCATCACCCGGCCCACGTCGCGCACCACGGCCTTGGCCGCCATGGTGCCAAAGGTGGCGATCTGCGACACGCTGTCCGCCCCGTATTTGGCGCGCACATAATCGATGACGCGCTCGCGCCCATCCTGGCAAAAGTCGATGTCGAAGTCGGGCATCGACACCCGCTCCGGATTCAAGAAACGCTCGAACAGCAAACCATAGCGCAGCGGATCCAAATCGGTGATGCTCAAGCTGTAAGCCACCAAGGAGCCCGCGCCGGAACCGCGGCCCGGCCCCACTGGCACGCCGTTGTGCTTGGCCCATTGGATGAAGTCCGCCACGATGAGGAAGTAACCGGCGAAACCCATCTTGTTGATGGTCGCGATCTCGGTCTCCAGCCGCTCGCGGTAGCGCGCTGTCTCCTGCAATCGCTCCTGCTCGTCCGGGAAGAGTGCCAGCATCCTGTCTTCAAGCCCCCGCCGCGCTTCGGCGCCGAAGAAATCATCCAGCGCGATGCCTTGCGGCGTGGGAAAGCGCGGCAACTGGCTCTTGCCCAACTCCAAGATGAAGCTGCAACGCTTGGCGATCTCCACGCTGTTGGCCAGCGCGCTTGGGACATCGGCAAACAAGGCCGTCATCTCGGCCTGGGACTTGAAGTACTGCTCTTCGGTGAAAGTTCGCGGCCGGCGCTGGTCAGAGAGAATGTAGCCCGCGCTGATGCACACCCGCGCCTCGTGGGCGCGATAGTCATCGCGCTCCAGAAATTGCACCGGGTGCGTGGCCGCGACCGGCAGGCGTAACTCGGAGGCAAGCGCAAGGGTCTGTTGGAGCTGGGTTTCCTCGCCCACGGCCCCAGTGCGCTGAATCTCGAGGTAGAAACGGTTGGGGAACCATTTCCCCCAGCGCTTGGCGCACGCCTTGGCCGTTTTCGCGTTGCCCGCCGCCAGCCATTGCCCCACGTCTCCCATGGCGGCGCCTGACAAGGCGATGAGTCCTTCGGTACCCAGATCATCGAACCACGCGGGCAAGACTTCCGCATGGCCGCGATGTTGATTCACGCGAAAGGCCCGGCTCAACAGTTCGCACAAGCGCAAATACCCAGGGCGGTTCTGGCAAAGCAACAAGAAACGAGTGGGCTTCTCGCCTGCCTTATCGCTAGAAAGCCACAGATCGCATCCAACCAGAGGCTTGATCCCGGCCGTACGCGCAGCCTGGTAGAACTTGACCAACCCAAACACATTGGACAGATCCGTCAACGCTAGCGCGGGCATGCCACCGGCCACGGCTTTCTCGACAGCGTCGTCTATTCGGACGATGCCGTCCGAAATGGAGTATTCGCTGTGCAGGCGAAGGTGGACAAAAGCGGGAGATGCCGAAGTCATGGGCGAATTCTACGGCAGCCCCCGATGCGGTACGCTTGATGGTGTTTGTTCGAGCCTATCTATTCATCCAAAAACCAACATGAATAAACACCACTCTCTCTTTCTCGATATCCGCGGCCTGCGTTATCACGTACGGACCTGGGGTGACCCGCGCGCGCCTAAGCTCATGTTGTTGCACGGATGGATGGACGTGTCGGCATCCTTTCAGTTCTTGGTGGATGCCCTGCGGCGCGACTGGTACGTGCTGGCCCCGGACTGGCGGGGGTTCGGGCTGTCGGCGTGGGATCCCCATGGTTACTGGTTCGCGGATTATTTGGCGGACCTGGATTTTCTCTTGCGAGAACTCGCCCCGGATGAACCTGTCGATATCGCGGGCCACAGCATGGGTGGCAACGCCTTGGGGCTATACGCCGGCGCCCGGCCGGACCGCGTCAAGCGCATCGCGCTGCTGGAAGGATTCGGGTTACCGAAGAGCACGCCCGACAAAGCACCTAAGCGTTACGGCCAGTGGATGGACGAGCTGGCGAGCCCCCCGAGCTTCAAGAGTTACGGTTCCTTGGAAGAAGTGGCGGACCGCCTCAAGAAGAACAATCCTAAATTGTCCGATGCGCAAGCGCGCTTCCTCGCGCCCCATTGGGCTAGGGAAATTTCGGCGGATCGTTGGGAACTCGCCTCCGATCCAAGACACAAAGTGGTACATCCAATCTTGTACAGCCTGGACGAGGCCATCGCATGCTGGAAACAAATCACCGCACCCGCCCTTTGGGTGTGGGGCGATGGCCAATGGATGAAGGAGTGGTTCAAGGGCAGCGAGGAAGAGTTGAACGAACGGCGCGGCGCCATCGCCCATCTAAAGGAAGAACGAATCCCCGATTCAGGGCACATGCTCCACTTCGATGCGCCAGAAGCGCTCGCGGCAGTACTTGAGCATTTCTTCGAATAAATCTAGATGTGTGGCCGGCGAAGCGTATTCCTCAGGAAGCGAAGTGCGTTCTAGCTACGCGAGCCATTTATCCAGTTGGCATAAAAGTCGCGTTGAGTTAAATATCCTAAAGAAAGGTATGGGAATACCGTTGAACTTTCCACGAGAAAAACGGAGCCTCGACACTCACGGGATTTTAAGGTCACGAACTAGCCGCTAAGGAGGCGCAACCTCATGACGCTTATTGAAGGTTACAAAGCCAAGTATTCTGCCAAGCAGGAAGAGGAGTTATCGCTCCAGCAGTACCTCTATCTTTGCAAGAAGAAACCCAACACCTATGCCTCGGCCTCCGAAAGAATGCTGGCCGCGATCGGCGAACCCGAGTTGGTGGATACCCGCCATGATCCGCGGCTGTCCCGCCTGTTCGCCAACCGCGTCATCAAACGCTACCCCGCCTTCGCCGAGTTCTATGGTCTGGAAGACGCCATCTCCCAGATCGTTTCCTTCTTCAAGCACGCCGCTCAGGGACTCGAGGAACGCAAGCAAATTCTCTATTTGCTTGGGCCGGTGGGCGGCGGAAAATCTTCGATTGCTGAAAGACTTAAGCAGTTGATGTAGCTGGAACCCATCTACGCGCTAAAAGGGGTCGCCAGTCAACGAATCGCCCCTGGGATTGTTCCCCCCGGAGCAATATGGCGATGTCCTGGAGTCCGACTACGGCATTCCGCGCCGCTACCTGACGGGAATCATGTCGCCCTGGGCAATCAAGCGCTTACAGGAATTCGGCGGGGACATCGCGCAGTTCAAGGTGGTGCGCGTGCAGCCTTCGGTGTTGCGCCAAACCGCCATCGCCAAAACAGAACCGGGAGACGAGAACAACCAGGACATCTCGTCCCTGGTTGGAAAGGTCGATATCCGCAAGCTCGACAAATTTTCCCAGGACGACCAGGATGCCTACAGCTATTCCGTGGGCTTGTGTTTGGCGAATCAAGGGCTTCTCGAATTCGTGGAGATGTTCAAGGCCCCCATCAAGATGCTGCACCCCTTGCTCACCGCCACCCAGGAGGGCAACTTCAAGGGTACCGAAGGCTTCTCGGCCATTCCCTTCAACGGGATCATCCTCGCGCACTCCAACGAGTCGGAGTGGCAGTCCTTTCGCAACAACCGCCACAACGAGGCCTTCCTCGACCGTATCTATATAGTGAAGGTGCCCTACTGCCTGCAAGTTTCCTAGGAAGTGAAGATCTACAAGAAGCTGCTGCTCAACAGCGCGCTGTCCAACGCCTTTTGCGCGCCCGGCACCTTGGACATGATGGCGCAGTTCTCCGTGCTATCGCGCCTGAAGGAGCCGGAGAATTCCAGCCTCTTCTCCAAGATGCGGGTCTATGACGGCGAGAGTTTGAAAGACACGGATCCCAAGGCCAAGAGTTACCAGGAATACCGCGACTATTCCGGGGCCGATGAAGGAATGAACGGCATATCCACGCGCTTTGCCTTCAAAGTGCTCTCCGCGGTATTCAATTACGACCAGACCGAGGTCGCCGCCAACCCCGTCCACCTCATGTACGTATTGGAGCAGCGCCTGTGGCGGGAAGACTTTCCGGATGAAATCAAGCGCAAGTACATGGAGTTCATCAAGGGCTGGCTCTCGCCGCGCTACGCCGAGTTCATCGGCAAGGAAATTCAAACGGCCTATCTGGAATCCTATTCCGAGTACGGCCAGAACATCTTCGACCGCTACGTGACCTACTCGGATTGCTGGTTGCAGGACGAGGAATACCGAGATCCGGATACCGGCGAGGTGTTCGACCGCGCCGCGCTCAACAACGAGTTGGAGAAGATCGAGAAACCCGCTGGTATCGCCAATCCGAAGGACTTCCGTAACGAGATCGTCAACTTCGTGCTGCGCACGCGCGCCAACAACAACGGCAAGAATCCCGTGTGGAACAGCTACGAGAAATTGCGCGAGGTCATCGAAAAGAAAATGTTCTCCAGCACTGAAGATTTGCTGCCGGTGATTTCCTTCAACGCGCGCTCCTCCACCGATGACCAGAAGAAGCACGACAGCTTCGTCGCGCGCATGGTGTCCAAGGGCTATACCGAAAAGCAGGTGCTCTTGTTGTCCGAGTGGTACCTGCGCGTACAAAAATCGTCTTAAATCCTGGACTGGGGGGCTGGGGGCTAGGAACCCCCACCCCAGTCCAAGCCCCAAGCCCCTAGCCCCCAGAAAGATGCTCCACCTCATCGACCGCCGCTTGAACGGCCGCAACAAGAGCGCGGTCAACCGCGAGCGCTTCGTGCGCCGCTATAAGGACCACATCAAGCGCGCCGTGAAAGACATGGTAGCCGAGCGCAACATCAAGGATATGGTGCAAGGGGGCGATATCAAGGTTCCGGCCAAGGATGTCTCGGAACCGGAATTTCGCTACGGCAAGGGGGGCGACTGGGAGTCTGTACATCCCGGCAACAAGGAGTTCATTACTGGCGACCGCATCCCGCGCCCCAACGGCGGCGGTAACGGCGGTGGCGGCAGCGGCGAACAAGGCTCCGGCCAAAGCGAGGACGATTTTGTCTTCACGCTCTCGCGCGATGAGTTCTTGAACATCTTCTTCGAGGATCTGGAACTTCCCAATTTGATGCGCACCACCTTCGCCGAAGCCCATGCGAAGAAACTGGTGCGTGCCGGCTACGTCAAGGAAGGCACTCCCAGCAATCTCGCCGTGCCGCGAACCATGAAGACCGCATTGGCCCGCCGCATCGCCCTGGCCGGGCCATTGAAGGAGGAGTTGGCGCAAGCGCAAATCGCCCTTGCCCTCGCCCTTTCGAATGGCCTGCCGGAGGATGAGATTCAGCGGCTGCGCGAAGAGGCGCAACAGATCGAGGGACGCCTGCGCCAGGTTCCGTTTCTGGACGATCTGGATTTGCGCTACCGGCACCGGGTACCGAAACCGGCACCCGTGGCACGCGCGGTGATGTTTTGCCTCATGGACGTTTCGGCTTCCATGGATGAGCAAAAGAAAGATCTGGCCAAGCGCTTCTTTACCCTCCTCTATCTTTTCCTCACCCGCAAGTACGAGCACGTGGCGCTGGTCTTCATCCGCCACACGGACGAAGCCTAAGAGGTGGACGAGAACACATTCTTCCATGACAAGCGCAGCGGCGGCACGGTGGTGCTCTCCGCCTTGGAATTGATGGAAGCCATCGCCACCGATCGCTACCCGCGCACGGAGTGGAATATCTACGGCGCGCAAGCTTCCGATGGCGACGCATTCGGCGCGGACGCCGGCAAGAGCGCGCGCTTCCTGCGCGAGGAGCTGCTGCCGCTGGCGCGCTACTTCGCCTACGTCGAAGTCCCCGACGACCTGACGCGCCGCAGCCCGCTCTGGGCGGAGTACGAAGAGATCGGAAAAGCGCAGGCCAACTTCGCCATGACCCGCGTCACCCGCGCCAACGAGATATACCCAGTGTTTCGCGAGCTGTTCAAGAAATCGGTGAGCACATGAGCGCACTGTCCCACGGGCCGGAATGGGATTTCGATCTGATCGGACGCTACGAAAGCGCCATCGCGGAAACGGCCGCGGAGTTCAAGCTCGACGTCTATCCCAATCAAATCGAGATCATCAGCTCGGAGCAGATGCTGGACGCCTATGCCTCCAGCGGGCTGCCCATCGGCTACCCGCATTGGTCCTTCGGAAAGGCCTTCATTCGCAACGAGCAAGCGTACCGCAAGGGTTACCAAGGGCTGGCCTACGAAATCGTCATCAACTCCAATCCATGCATCGCGTACTTGATGGAGGAGAACACCATGATGATGCAGTCCCTGGTGATCGCGCACGCCTGCTACGGCCACAACTCTTTCTTCAAGGGTAATTATTTGTTCCGCCAGTTTACCCAGGCGGACGCCATCCTGGACTACCTCATATTCGCGCGCAATTACGTCATGAAATGCGAGGAGCGCCACGGCGTGGCCGAGGTCGAGGACATCCTGGATTCCTGTCACGCCTTGATGAACTACGGCGTGGACCGTTTCAAACGCCCGCATGCGCGCTCCGCGAAAAAACTGGAGGAGCGCAAGAGCGAAAGGGAGAATCACGAGCAGCGGCTCTACAACGATCTATGGCGCACGGTCCCGGCAAAAACCAAGGACGATAAAGCGAAAACCCAAAACCGCTTCCCGGAGGAACCCGAGGAAAACCTCCTCTACTTCGTCGAGAAGTACGCCCCCCAACTGCAACCCTGGCAGCGCGAGTTGGTGCGTATATCGAGGAAACTCGCGCAGTACTTCTACCCGCAAGTCCACACCAAGGTGATGAACGAGGGTTGGGCCACCTTCTGGCACTACACCATCACGCAACGCATGTACGACAAGGGATTGGTGAACGATGCCTTCATGTTCGAGTTCTTGCACAATCACACCAACGTGGTCACCCAGCGCGACTTCGACCACCCTGGGTATCACGGCATCAATCCTTACGCGCTAGGTTTCGCGATGATGCAAGACCTGCGGCGGGTCTGCGAATCCCCAGAACCGGAAGACCGCGTCTGGTTCCCGGAGATCGCTGGAAGCGACTGGCTCAAGACCATGGATTTCGCCATGCGAAATTTCAAGGATGAGTCTTTCATCGCGCAGTATTTATCGCCGCGGCTGATCCGGGAACTGCGCTTGTTCACCGTGGCCGACCACTCGGGCGAGTCCGATCTCAAGGTGGACAGCATTCACGACGAACATGGTTATAGGAGGGTGCGTAACATGCTCGCCAGCCAGTACCGGCGCGATAACATGCAGCCCGCCATCCAGGTCGTGCGTTACGAGCGCCATGGAGACCGCTCCCTCACCTTGCGTCATGACATCATGCGCGGCCGCCCGTTGCGCGATAAGGAAACCGAGGAAGTGCTACGCCATCTCTGGCGCTTGTGGGGCTTTAATGTCCATCTCGAATCGGTGCATGCCGACGGACGGCTGGAAAATTTCAAGGAGTGGCGGCGGTAGTGTAGTACTTCACTAGCGCTTGCTGTCGTTTACTTGGCCTTGGCCAGCGCCTGGTCGATATCCCAGAGAATGTCGCCGATGTCCTCCAGCCCCACGGAGAGGCGGATCATGTCAGGAGTGACTCCGGCCTTGATTTGTTCTTCCTCGGTGAGCTGCCGGTGCGTGGTGGAAGCCGGATGAATGACCAAAGTCTTCGCATCTCCCACGTTGGCCAGGTGGCTCAGGAACTGGCAGCCCTCGATGAACTTCACGCCCGCTTCCTGGCCACCGTCGATGCCAAAAGTCATGATGGCGCCCGCGCCCTTGGGCATGTACTTCTTGCCTAGCTCGTAGTATTTGTTCGAGGGCAACCCAGGGTAGTTCACCCAACCCACTTGCGGGTGCGCTTCCAAGAATTGGGCGACGGCCAGCGCGTTTTGCACATGGCGCTCCATGCGAATGTGCAAAGTCTCCAATCCCAGCAAGAGAATCCACGCGCTCATGGGGGCCATGGTGGGGCCCAGGGTACGCATCGTCTCCATGCGGCATTTCATGGTGTAGCCAAAATCGCCGAAGGTCTCGAAAAACCGCACGCCGTGATAACCGCGAGAAGGTTCGGTCATCCCTGGGAACTTGCCGTTATCCCAGGGAAATTTGCCAGATTCCACCAGCACACCGCCCATGGTGGTGCCGTGCCCGCCCATGTACTTGGTGGCCGAATGCACCACGATATCCGCGCCCCACTCGAAGGGCCGGCACAAATAGGGCGAGGCGAAGGTGTTGTCGATCATCAGCGGAATACCCGCTTCCGTGGCGATGGCCGCCACGGCTTCGATATCGAGCACGTTGATGCGCGGATTACCCGCCGTTTCGGCGTAGATCACCTTGGTCTTCGGTGTGAGGGCGCGCCGAAAATTCTCCGGGTCGTCGGGATCGACGAATTTCGCCTTGATCCCCATGCGCGCGAATGTCACGTCGAACTGCGAATAGGTACCGCCGTAGAGCGTGCTGGCGGAGAGAATCTCGTCTCCGGCTTCCAGCAGTGTCAGCAGCGCCGTCATTTGGGCCGCCTGCCCCGAGGCCGTCGCCAGCGCCGCGCGCCCGCCTTCCAGGGCCGCCACGCGTTCCTCGAATACCGCCGTGGTGGGATTGGAAATGCGCGTGTAGACATTGCCGAAAGTCTGCAAGTTGAACAGACTCGCTGCGTGATCCGCGGAGTCGAACACGTAGGAAGTCGTTTGATATATGGGCACCGCGCGCGAACCGGTGGCGGCATCGGGAATCTGCCCGGCGTGCAGGCACAAGGTGCCGAAGGAAAATTTGCGGTCCATCTATGGAGAGGGAGGGGGGAGGGGGGAGGGGGGAGGAGTAAAGGCGCTCATCACGGGCAACACCCTAGTACGGAAGATAGTTGGGGCGTTTGGAGGAGATGATCTTGGTGTTGACACCCGCCCAATTGAGCCCGCCGAACAAGCGTGCGTGTTCGATTTTCACGCAACGGTCCATCACGACTTCAAGGCCCGCGCGGCGCGCTTTCTCCGCGGCGGCCTCGTTGATCACGCCCAATTGCATCCACAGCACCTTGGCTCCGATGGCGATGGCCTCGTCCGCGAGGGACCCGATCTCCTCGCTCTTGCGAAAACAATCCACGATGTCCACCTTGCCCGGGATATCACGCAAGCTGGCATGACACTTTTGTCCCAGCACTTCCTGGTATTGCGGGTTCACGGGGATTAGCGTGTAGCCATGGTCGAGCATGTACTTGGCGGCGAAATAACTGGGCCGCCACCAGTTGGCGGACAAGCCCACCACCGCGATCGTCTTGCTCTCGCGCAGGATGCGTCTTAAGGTATTGATGTCTTCGTTCACCGGAGCGGTTGTAAGGAAATAACGCGCCAGAGTGTATCACTGCCGCGCCACGCGGAAACGGCATTGCCCGAACGGCGCTGGTCTAGTGCTCGGTTTCGGTCTGCGCCGTCTTGTTCGCTTCCAGCAAGCGCTTCTCGAATTCCGCTCGGTCGCAAGGACGGCCAAAAAAGTAGCCTTGCATATCGTGACAACCCAGCTCTTCGAGATACTTGCGCTCGCCTTGGGTTTCCACGCCCTCGGCGATCACACCGAGATTCAGGCTTTTTGCCAAGGAAATGATGGCGCGGGTGATGGCCGCGTTGTCCCGGTTGATGTGAACGTCGCGAACGAAAGAAAGATCTATCTTCAACACGTCCACGGGGAAGCGGTTCAGGTAGCTGAGGGAGGAGAATCCGGTGCCGAAATCGTCGATCTCCACCCGCAAACCCAAGTCACTCAAGCCCTTCAGCGCCTTCAACGCCAATTCGGTATCGCGCATGAGCACGCCTTCGGTGATTTCCACGTGCAGATAGCGCGGGTCCACCTCGTGGCGTGCGAGCACTTCGCTAATGGAGGACACCAGATTCCCGTGCGAGAACTGCGCCGCCGAAAGGTTCACCGAGATGGGGACCAACGGGATGTTCTTTTTTCCCACTCGCGAAGCTGGCGGCAGGCTTCGTTCATGACCCAGGCGTCGAAGGCCATGATGAAACCGCTCTCCTCGGCGATTCCGATGAACATGCCTGGGGGCACGATGCCGCGTTCGGGGTGGCGCCACCGGATGAGCGCCTCGCAGCCATTGATCTTTTCCGTGCGCGCATCCACCCTGGGCTGGTAATTCAAGAAGAACTCGCCTCGCTCCAATCCCTTGCGCATGGCGCTGTCCAACTCCAGCTTCAACAACGCGGACTCGTTCATGGCCGCGTTGTAGTACTGGTAGCGCCCGCGGCCTTTTCCCTTGGCGATGTACATGGCCGAATCCGCGTTCTTGAGCAAGGTCTCCGCATCGGCGCCATCTTCGGGATAGACGGCGATTCCAATACTGGCGGAAGCAAACAATTCCCGGTCGCCGATCTTTATGGAATGAGAACAGGCCTTGAGGATGCGCTCAGCCACCCTACCCGCCTCGAAGCGTTCTTTAATGTGGCTGAGAAGGAGAATGAATTCGTCTCCACCCAGGCGCGCCACCATGTCGGAACCATCGATCATCGTCCCCCTGGAAACGACATCTTCCTTGCGCGCGCATTGCCCCAGGCGCTTGGAGAACTCCTTGAGCAGTTGGTCGCCCATGTCGTGTCCCAAGGAATCGTTGATGCGCTTGAAGTTGTCCACATCCAGGAACAACACCGCCATGAAAGCGCTTTCGCGCTCGGCCAGCAACAAGGTCTTCGCCAGGACTTCCCGGAAGAAAATGCGATTCGGGAGCCCGGTCAGACCATCGTAGAAGGCCAAGCGCTTCGTCTCTTCCTCGGAGCGCTTGCGCTGGGTGATGTCTTGCAAGGTGCCGTGGGTCCACAGCGGCCTTCCGTCCATTCCCACCACCGTTTCGCACTGCAAGCGCACGTAGCGGATGTCCTCGGGGGTAACTATTACTTGGCAATCGATCTGTAATGGGGCGTAGATTTCCACGCTGGCAGTCACATCCTTGATGACTTGCGCGCGGTCCGTCTCGGCAAAAATTTCCCAGAACCGGTCAAGGGACAGCATTCCGTCTTCGGCACGGCGCTCGCGTCCCGAGAAGAGTTCGCCGTTCACGGCCAACTGGTTGTTGGCGTGATTCCAATCGAAGGAGCTGAGCCCGGCCAACTTTTGCGCATTGGCCAGCAGTACATGGCTCTTGGCCAATTGCGCAATCGCATCGCTCGCGCGCAGAAGATACCTCCAACGCGATCCCGCCCTGTACGCCCAAACCGGTCTCGCCATGCTCCGTGCGTAGATAACCGCGGGTCATCTCATTCCTGCTTCGTATCAATGCGCCGATTATTTCGGCGTTCGCGCGCAGCGGTTTGAGGGATTCCTCCAAACTCTGCTCGTTTTGGAACATCAGAGCAGGCGCGGCATTCATTCCCACCACTCCCGCGAGTTGGGTGAACCGATGCAGGGCGCTCTTTCGCTGCGCCGATATCCCTGACACGGACACGGTGAGCAGCACTAACCCCAGCGCGATTCCGCTGGAGACCGCCACGATAGCCAGTAGTTTCTGCCGAAGGGAAAGGCGCCGCACGCTCAACTTCATGTCTTCCCCTTGTGTACTACCTTGGCAACCTTCAGCAACTGCGCATTGACCTTAAGACCGGCTTTGTCTATCTCACCGAGATTGACCTCGAATACCACCTTATTGCCGTCGCTTACCAGCCCGATCATTCCGCCGGATCCCGCGAAGTTCTCCACGTCGCTCACCGTCAGTACGGGACTGCCCGAGAGGCTTTGCAGAATGCCGCCCAAGCGCGAGCGCTCCGAGCGCGCGATATAGGCAACCTCACAACCCTGGAGCGCCCCCCATCGGAGATCATACGCAGCACGATGGCCTTCCCTTGAGCGGCGCGGCCTGGCCAAAGGCGCTATGGCCTCTTCGATCTCCCCGTCTTTACCCACCACGCAAATGGTGATGTACGTTTGCAAGGCGAACGCGCCACCTGGCCAAGTGATGAACTTGGCGAAGTTGTAGACTAAGGCGGCTTTGAGCTTTTCTTCCGGGGTCTGCGCGCTCGCCGTGCAGATCGCGGCAGCCAAGCCTAGGGCAAACGCCAGTTTAGCGAGGTAACGCACAGGTAGCGTTAGAACGAATACCCGAGCTTGACCCAAAAAGTGCGGCCATCCCTTGGAATGGCGCTTATTTGAGGGAGATCGTCCGTGGAGCTGGGATCGGAGTATTTTTCGCCGAAGAGATTTTTCGCCCCAGCGGAAACTTCCAGTCCCTTGATTCGCGTGCGGTGAAGCAGCGTGAGATTGGCCACCGTATAACCGCGCACGGTCTCGCTATTACCGTCGCTCGACTCGTTGCGCCGGGAACTCAAATACTGAATTTCCACGCCAGCCGTGGTCCGTTCGGACCACAAGGGCACGATGAGATTGAGTTTCCCCACGTGCTTGGGCGAATGTCTGACGATCTGGCCCGTCGATCCGTTCTTGACTTCCTGATAACTATAACTCGCGCGGCCTTCGAGCCAGGACCACTTACCCTGCAACTCGAAATCCACGCCGGTGGCGTTCACCGAGCCGGTATTGGCATAGGTAAGAAACGTGGGGTCCGATGGATCGGTAACCGTGGAAATGAGGTCTTTAACCCGGTAGTGATAGAGCGAACCAATGGCAAACAGATGCGGCGTCAGGCTTTGCTCGAGAACCAGTTCGTAGGTACGGATTTTTTCAGGTCTTAAGCCCACGCTGGCGTTGTAGCCCACCGCGGGCGAGGCGTAGAAAAGCTCCGCGGTGTTGGGCGCGCGAAAGGCACTGCCACACAGTAATTTCACCGCCGTGCCCGCACGAGGTGCCACGATCAACCCAAGCCTTGGATTGAAGGAATTCAGATTTCCCATGCTCTTGTCGTAGCGAGCCCCCGCATTCAGGGTGGTTTTTTCTCCGAGTGCCACTTCATCTTGGACGTAAAGCGCCCAGGTATTGAAGCGATTGCGCGATTCCAAGTACTGAAAATAGGGTGCGATGTCGTGGTTTCCCAGATCGGCCTGGTAGTGGCCTATGTATTCGGTGCCCAGCGCCCCCGGTGCTTCCCGGCGATGAGCGTCTTGTACGTAATCTCGCCGATCAGCGCGTTGTACTTCGCGTAGTCGTAGTTGAGCGTGACCGGCGGATAATCGTAAAGGCTCTTCGAGTAGTAGTCGTAGCGGTTGTGGGCAATGCGCGCGGAGATGCCGTCGTTCGCCCCGAGCGCGTGGTTGAACTGCAAATCCAACAATTGGACCGAATCGTAGTTCAAGCTAGGGGTATTGAATATGTTGCCGTATAGACCCGCGGCGTAATCGTTGTAGCGTCCGGACTCGGCGTAGGAAAAGCGAAAATCCCCGTATTCCAAGCTGGCAAAGGCATTGCGCCAGTGCACCGCATGATTGTTCTCCACCACGCCATTGTTGTAAGTGGGGTCCCCGGCGAGTTCGGGAAATACGACTTGCTTTGGTCCGTGAGTGTTATAGCCGCTTACGGATACCAAGCCCTCCAGCCCCGATTCGCTTTTCTTTCCCGCCGATAAGCGCCCGCGCACGCTACCCCAAGAACCGTACTCGGCGCTCGCGTCCACTCCGTTTAGAGCTTGCCCCCGCTTGGGGATGATATTGATCACCGCGAAGAACGCTCCCGTGCCGTAAAGCGAGGAGCCTGGGCCGCGAATCACCTCCACCCGCTCGATCAAGTCCACATCGATGGGTAAGGCGCCGTCCATGAAACTTCCGCCGTAGGTCATCTCATTGGTGCGCAGGCCATCGATGAGGACCAGCACCCGGGAATTGAAGTCTTGCGGGCGGTTGAAGCCGCGGACTCCGAGAAATTCGTAGTAGCGGTTCTTGCTGATATAGAACCCCCGCACGCTGCTCAAGATATCCCCTAGCGTCTTGTGCCCGAAGATCTTGATCTCGCGCGCCGTCACCACCGTCACCGAAGAGGGAGCCTGCGTCGTTTTTTGAGTGCGCTTCGATGCCCCATAAACGTCCGCGATCTCGACCTGGACCAATTCCTCCAAGGGAAGATCCAAAAGGTCCTTCTCCGCCGTGACATCGCTCCCGGCCTGAGAACGCCCCGAGAAAAGGGCGCCGAGGAGCAAGGCGCGCAGGACTGGACGCGGGAAGCGCGTGAGCAATCCACGGGATTGGGGGTTCTTGGACAACATGGCCGCGCAAAAGAGTGGTTAACAGCAGCCATTGACGGATTTCTGCCGCCACTCTTAAGGGTGTATATCGAGGCTTGCCGTTCTTTTTTCGGGAGGAAGGTTGGCGATGCGTTTCACTTGCGCATAGAAACGCTTCATGTCGCCTTGCCCCCCGGAAAGTATGCGTTGAAAGGCGGGAACGAGTTCGGTATAAATCGCCACGGAGGCCAGTTGCGCGTTGTTGAGCGGCTGGCCGAACCAGGCGTCATAGCCCGAGAATCCGCCCCAGCCTTCCTTGAGTTGGGCGTATTCCTCTCGCATCCGCATGAAGAGCCGGTGCTTGCCAGCGCGTTTTACTTCCACGGGTAGCTCTTGGCCGTATAAGGCGGCGAGTTGCTCGCGGTAGTGCTTCACCAGCACGAGAAAATCCGCCTTGCGCGCCTGCGTCAGGTCAAAGGCTTGCTGCTGCGCCGCCGAGCCTTGCGAGGCAATCCAGCGCCGCACGCCCTCCAATTCCACGGCGGTGGCGAAGGATTCGTTGAAGGTACTATCGCCCTTCAAATAGACCACTTGATGAGCAAGCTCGTGGAATATGAGCCTCGCCACTTCGCTCTCCGAATAACCCACGAACGTATTGAGCACTGGGTCGTCCAGATAACCCAGGGTGGAATAGGCCGGCACGCCCCCCACGAAAACATCGAAGCCGCGCGCGTGCAATTGCTCGCCGAACCCGCGCGCGGCTTCCTCGCGAAAGTAGCCACGGTAGCCCACGCAACCGGCGAAGGGAAAACACCATTCCCTTGGCGCAGTGGAAAACTCCGCGGCCGCGAATACATTCCACACGACGAAAGGGCGCTTCAGGTCGGCGTACTTCTTGTAGCTTAGGTTATCGGGCAACGCCAGTTCCTCGCTCGCGAAGGCGCGTATCCGCTGCACGAGGCGCAGGCGCTCGCGCAATTGCGCGCTGGTGGCCGAATCGGCGATCACTTCCTCCACCGGCCTGGATTCGCTGGACAACTCCCATTGCCCATTGATGGCCTGCCAGTAGAAAGACACGGTACCGCAGCCGGATAGCGAGGCTGCGATAACTAGCGTCAAGGCCGCGCCCAGGGTCTTGGAATTCATTCGGGGCCAACCATGCCGAAGGACCCCGCCCGAAGAAAGCACGCTACCTGCGCGGCCACCGCCGCGGAAAATACCAGCCCGGTGTGCGAGACCGGCATGAGCAGGAAATCGCGCGCCCCTGGCAGCCGCGTTTCCGCCACGGCCACGGTGCCATCGTGAGGAGCGGGAAGGGGAAGGATCAAGCGCCCTAAACCAACCCCTAGGGTTCCAGCGATCACGCCGGCCTCGGCCCCGGGCGGCAGGTGGGGCGTGACCCCTTCGGCCAGTTCCCGCGGTGAACGGCCCAATAGCCACTTGCCAAACGGGCGCTTGGCCAACCGCGCGGCCGTGGCCGATCCTCTCACTGGAGATCCGAGTAGAACGATGCGCGACAAGCGCGGATCGGGATTCTCCGAGGCATACCGCAAACAAATCAAGCCGCCCAGACTGTGGCCCACCAAGTGCACCACACCAGCTTTCAGCGACGAGACGTAACTCGCGAGGGCGCTGGCATTAGCCCCGAAACTGCGTCCCATGGAGGGGTAGGAAAAAGCGTGCGCATCGAATCCGCCACGGCAAAGCCGCCTGCGCAGCACCTCGAACACCAAGCCGTGCAGCCATAATCCGTGAACGATCACGACGTCGTCACGGGGGCCGGCATCCTTGGCCGGTGGCACGTTCATCCCGCCGCGCGGTGACGGCGGGATGGTTTAGCCAGATCTATTGCAGATCCGCCTTCACCACGTCGAGGGCGGCTTGCGCGCATAGACCGTCGTCCTCGGCGGAAGCGCCGCTTACACCGATGCTACCGATGTGCTCGCCCTTGCCAGTCATGATGGGCAAACCTCCTTCAAAGGTCACCAGCCCAGGCACCATGGCGATACCTGGAATCTTCTGCGCGATCTCTCCGAGGAATTTAGAAGAGAAAGGGAATTGCGCCGAGGTATTGGCCTTGAGCTGGGCGATCTGGATGCTGCCCATGAAGGCATCGTCTTGCCTCAGGAAATATTTCAGTTGCCCGCCGCCGTCCAGAATGGCGATGTTCAACTTCCAGCCCTTTTCCTTGGCCTTGGCCTCGCAGGCCTCCGCCATCTTCTTGGCGGTGCTCAAATTAAGGACAGTCTTTTTCTGTTGCGCCATGGCACCGGTACTGAGCACGGCGGCGATCAGGCCTACGGCGGCCCCCAAAATAATCTTCTTCATTGTGGTCTCCTGTTGGGTAAGTACAGCGAATCGCTGCTCCGATAGGATACCGCGCTAAGCGCGGGGGCCCGGTATGCCGGCGGAGTATCCGGCGGGTAGGTATTTTGCGTGGCTCGCGGGCGAGTCCCATGATGTGCCGCCCTCACGCCGCTCATGAACCCTTTAACGACGTAATGAGGTTAGAAAGTGACCAAGCCAAATCCAGCTAAAGATCGCAAGGAAAACGCCGGGGAGTTGAGCAACGCTACTATGCGATGGCTAGCGACCCTCGACGAAAAAATCCGGCCGAGACTTCTGCCCGTGCAATATCCCCGCATTACCAACCGGCTTCAAGAACTGTGGCTCGAGCCCGAACGGGCGCGGGAGTATTTCAACGATACCGTCACGGACGTCCGGGGCGACCGCAGGGGATTCTCGGACGAAGTACTGGTTGAGTTAGCGGTGCTCAAACACCACTATGACCGCGTCCTGCATCCGATCCCGGGCGATGTGTGGACCAAGATATGGGCCGAGGCGGACTAAGCCTCCCCGGGCTTACCGCAACGATGAGCCGCGACGCCCCTTCGCTGGGACGCGGCAATTTATCGGCGCTAACGCAGCAGCCGGAAGAACTCGCGAATTTCCTTGGCCAGAAACTCCGGTTGTTCCAGGGCGGCGAAATGCCCGCCGCGCGGGGCCCGCGTCCAGCGCTGAATGTTTGCGTACATGCGTTGCGCCACCGAGCGCGGGGGATGCAAGATCTCCTTGGGAAACTCCACGTACCCGGTGGGGACGGTGATGGATCCGCCTTCCGGAATGGGCCAAGGGCCGTGCATGCGCGCGTAGTAAGGCCAGAAGGATGAGCCAATGGCGCCGGTGAACCAATAAAGCATGATGTTGGTGAGCATCTCGTCCTTGGTGAGCGCATTCTCGGGATGGCCGTCGCAATCGGTCCAGGTTCTAAATTTCTCCACCAGCCAAGCGGCAAGACCCGCGGGAGAGTCCGTCAGACCGTAGGATAGGGTGGTGGGTTTGGTGCCCTGAATCCACTGGTAACCGGTCTCTTCCTTGAGAAAGTGGTTCAGCTCATCGAGAAATTTCTTCTCTTCGTCCGTGGGATTCTCCAGCATCTTCGGGTCGCGCCGCACCGTGAGCAGGTTCAGGTGAATGCCCATCACGTTGCGCGGATGGGCGTAGCCCAGGCGCGACGTGACGAAGGCACCCCAGTCGCCGCCCTGGGCGGCGAATCGCTCATAGCCCAGCACCTCCGTCATCAGCGTGGCGAAGGTGGCGGCGATGTCTTCGATTGCGAAGCGCTTCTGCCCGGACTTGAAGGACAAGGTATAGCCGGGGAGCGAGGGCGCGATCACCGTGAAGGCATCGGCCGGATCGCCGCCAAAGCGCGCGGGATCCGTGAGCATGGGAATGAGCTTGTGGAACTCCAGCACCGAGCCAGGCCAGCCATGGGAGAGCAGCAAGGGCACGGGCTTGGGTCCCCTGCCCTCTTCATGGATGAAATGGACATCGGTGCCGGCGACGGGAACGGTGAATTGGCGCAGGGTGTTGAACTTCGCCTCCTGGGCGCGCCAGTCGAACTCATCGAGCCAGTATCCCGTGAGGTGCTTCATATACGAAACACTGGTGCCCGTGGACCAAGGTTCCAGGGGCGGCTCGTCGGGCCAGCGGGTGTTCCTTAAGCGTGCCCTGAGGTCTTGCAGTTGCTCTTCGGGCACGTGAAGTTTGAAGGGGGTTGGGTCCGGCATGGGTTCTCCCACGGGTGATTACGAATGAAGGAATATTAGCGCGAGGTCACGCCAGCCGGTATCGCTCCATGAACCGCCGGTCGATCGCATCCTTCCACCGCCAGACCCAATCGCCTGACCATGCCGCTGGCCCCCATGACGCGACCGCATGACGGGGCCCGGTGCCAATGAGCGCGAGGGCCCAACGCTGAGGCTCGTAGCGCAGGAGCGGTTGTCCTTGCAACGCGCGGCGCAGATTCTCCGCCAACGGCGGGCCTTGGCGCACCGCGTACGCGCCGGACTTGGGATAGTCGCGGGAGCGCATGCTTGCCACATCGCCGGCGGCGAATACGTTGTCGTGAGACAGCGAGCGCAAGTTCTCGCTGACGAGGATGAACCCGCGCTCGTCCAGCGCCAATCCCGTTGCGGCCAGCCATGAGGGGGCGGCGGCTCCGGTCGCCCACACGATGGTGCCAAACGGCAAAGTGGTTCCATCGCGAAAGTGCAAGCGATCTTCGCTGGCCCGGATGACGTGTTTGTTCAGATGCACGGTCACTGGGCCGAGGGCGCGGTGCATCAATTTTTTCGCGAGCACCCCGTGGCCGTCGAGCAGTTCGTTCGATGAGGTGACCAAGTGGAAGTCCGCGCGCTCCGCGCCCAGGCGGTGGCGCAAAGCAAGACTTAGCTCCACGCCGGCGGCACCGCCTCCCACGATGACGAAGCGCTGTTCGCCTGGGGAGCGCCGCGCGAGAGCTCCCACTTGTTGCAGGAATGCGTCCACCGGCTTGGTGCGAATTCCTATTGCCGTCGCGCCTTCGATGGAGCCGAGGGCGGACACCGAGCCCACATCCACGGACAGAATGTCGTAGGCGTGCTCGCTACCATCCTCGCAGAACACTCGCATGGCGGCGGGATCGATGTGGCGCGCGGCGCTCTGGTGAAACTCGGTGTCCGGCCCGCACAATTCAGCCAAACCGATGTGGCATTCCTCGCGCCGGTAGTGGCCCGCTACCCAGCCGGGCAGCATTCCCGAATAGGCTGTGTGTTTGCCGGGCGATACCAGCGCGATGCGGGCGCCGGGAACGGGGGACTCACGAAAACGCCTGAGTACTTCCACGTGGGCATGACCCCCTCCTAGCAATAGGATGCGCCGCTTCTGGACTTCGCTCTCCCTAGCCCGCATTTCTCACAGGGGCGCGGGCTAGTGCCCCGGCCCGGCCTGGCCCTGGCGGCCGCCGAACACCTGCGCTGGGTTGGGCACTTCCTTGTTTACCCCGCAATTGTCGCCGGTGAAGGCGACACGGCTGGGATGTCCAATCACGCCCAAGTAACGGTTCTGTACTTTGTATGCATCGAGTTCGCGATGAAACCAGCGGTTGCAGGCATCCATGCTTTCGTATTCTCCCGTGCGTGCCTGCAGAAAATGCACCAGCTCGTGCAGCAGAATGGAGCGGTCGAACACGCTGGTTTCGGGCCGCAGGCTGTTGTCCAGGTAGATGCCATCGCCCTCCTTGAACCACGCCTTGATGGAGCAATGGGTACCGCACACATAATTTTCCAGTTCGCGATGCGGCACGCGATAAACGTTGGGCAGGTCCTTCGTGATTTTGTAGCGCGAGAGCCGGTCGGCCACCGCCAAGAGCTGGCGCAGCAGTT
>SHXO01000050.1 GCA_009693245.1 Betaproteobacteria bacterium
GTCTCCCTTCATCGCCGCCAGCGCGACTTGCGCCTTGAACTTCGCGGTCAATTTCCGTCGTGGCCTTCTCTTGCTCATGGTCTTGCTCCTCTTGGTTGGAAGCAAGGCTATCAATTATCCGCGTGTCCGAAAATCCGAAGCCCTCTCTACCTGCTGGTGCTCGGCCAAAGTCCGAGTCGTCTTTTCGATCTTTGCTATGAGCCTGTTAAATGTCTGTTGCCGCGGTGTGAGCTGCGCTCCGCGCACCAGGGGTCCCGGCACGATAGCTACTTCAACGTCTTGCCCGAAGAGATCTTTTTGAGTGGTCATGCATTCCAGGCATGAAGAATTATCAGGTCGCGGGTGTCGGGCTTCATTGCGTTCAGCGCGGCTTAGTATTTTACGGATTCACTGTTGACAGAATTGGAGAAGAAATTGCGGAACGGTGGTTTGGTTTTGGGGGATCAACAATGGGATCGCCCCTTGTTCCCTCTGGGGGGATAAACAAGGGGTTTTCCCCTTGTTCGTAACATGATTGTTGCCGAAGCGAGTGCATGCGTTTTGGTTCCGGCTATTTCGGCTTAGGATATCGTCACACCGGCGTGAACATCGGAACCTTGGCGCCCTCGTCAGCCTCCTTGAACACCACCTTCACGCGCTGCCCGATGGCCAAGCTGGAGGGATCGCAGTCCACCAAGTTAGTCATCATGGTCACGCCTTCCTCCAGGGTCACATAGGCCAGTGTATAGGGCACGGGCACGCCGCGATGAAGTGTGCTGTAGGAATAAATTACTCCAGTACCCTTGGCCGCCACCCATTCGGTTTTATCGGAAAAGCAATGAGGGCATAGCACGCGCGGATAGAAGTGCGCCTCGCCACAGTCGTTGCACTTGCCCACGAGTAGCGTGCCTTGGGCCGCGGCATCGAAGTAACGCTTGTTCTCGGGATTGATGGGGGGCGCCGGAATGTTGCGTGCGCTCATGAGTCTCGCTCCATGATCAAGGTGGCGCTGCCGTGGCGGGAGCCCAGTTGCCCGCCCGTGCCTTGCGCCAATGCCAGACGGCAATCGCGAACCTGTACCTTGGGATGCGCTTCGCCGCGCAATTGCCGCACGGCTTCTATCACCTTGGTCATGCCACCACGGTTCGCGGGATGGTTGTTGCACAGGCCGCCGCCGTCGGTGTTGAAAGGTAATTTTCCCGTTCCAGAAATGAGATTTCCATCGGACACGAAGCGCCCGCCTTCCCCTTTCTTGCAGAAGCCCAGATCTTCCAATTGCATCAGCACGGTAATGGTGAAGCTGTCGTAGATGGATGCGTATTGGATGTCCGCTGGCTTTACGCCAGCCTCGGTGAAAGCCGCCGGCCCCGACCATGCCGCGCCCGAGGTGGTGAGGTCAATCTTGCCGCCTTGCTGGCCTTTGGGGGATTCGCCCGCGCCGAGGATTCTCACCAATGGCCGCTTCAGACTTCTCGCGATCTCGGGGCGCGTCACGATGACAGCACCTCCGCCATCGCTCACCACACAACAATCCAGGCGGTGCAAGGGATCGGTGATGAGCGGAGACGCCAGCACTTCCTGCACCGTGACCACCTCGCGCAACATGGCCTGGGGATTGTGTTGGGCATGATGAGAGGCCGCCACCTTGATCCACGCCAGTTGTTCGCCGGTGGTCCCGAACTCGTGCATGTGCCGCATGGCCACCATGCCGTAACCGTTGGCCGTGGCCATGCCGTAGGGAAATTCGAAACCTGCTTCGGGCGTGGAGGCGCCGTAATTGCGCGGCTGCGTACCGGAAGATCCTTCCGAGCGTGGCCTGCCGGCCAGCGTCACCAAGGCCACGTTGCACTTGCCCAGCGCGATGGCTTGCGCGGCGTGGGCCACATGCACCAGGTAGGAGGAGCCTCCGGTATCGGTGGAATCCATGTGCCGCACCTTGAGGCCCAGATAATCCACCATGGACATCGGCCCGAGGCCGGGCGCATCACCGGCGCAAAAATAACCGTCGATATCGTCCTTCGTAAGCCCGGCATCCAACAATGCGCCGCGGGCGGATTCGGCATGCAATTGCGCTACCGACTTATCCGGCGCTTTGCGGGTGGGGTGCTCGTAGACCCCGGCGATATAGGCTTTAGCTTTGATACTCATGGGACATGAGTATAGCCGCCTCACGCCGCCTTTTTGCTCTCCGCTCACATTCCGCCCATCAATTGCGACTCCAACTCCCGCCACCGCGCACGCACCTTGTCAACGCTGGCTTGCTTCACATGGCCGAAACCTCGAATCTGCTCCGGCAAGCTCGCGAGTTCGATGGCGCGTGGCAAGTTTTCGTGGGTGAGGTTGGGCAGTAGCGCGCCAATGGTGGTGACGTACTGCTCGATGAGATCTCGCTCCATGCGCCGTTCCTCCGTCCTGCCAAAGAGGTCCAGAGGTGTGCCCCGCAAGAACTTCAATTTGGCGAGGAGCTTGAAGGCTCCCTTCATCCACTGGCCATACTGAGATTTGGTGAGGTGACCTTGAGCATCGCGCTTGGCGAACAAAGGCGGCGCCAAGTTGTATTTCAAGGCATAGTCACCTTCAAACGTGTCCTTGAGTTTTTGCTCGAACTGCCCATCGGTGTAGAGCCGGGCTACTTCGTACTCATCCTTGTAGGCCATGAGCTTGAATAGGTACTTGGCCACGGTCTTTGCCATTGCATCACGCCCGCCGGCCTCGGCCTCCGCCCGCCTCACTTTCTCGACAAAAGATTCGTAGCGCTGCCCGTATTGCGCGTTTTGATATTGCCCCAACAAGGCGGTGCGCCGGCGCACGATGGCATCCAGGCCTTCGGGCATTTGCACCACCACGGGTGGCGCGGCAACGCGCTCCACCGCGGCGATGTCGTTGGCGGCGTGACGGCCCCAAAGAAACGCCTGCTTGTTCATTTCCACCGCCACCCCATTGAGCTCGATGGCGCGATGCAAGGCCTCGGCGCTCAGCGGAATAAGCCCCTTCTGAAAGGCATAGCCCAGAATGAACAAATTGGAGGCGATGGAATCGCCGAGCAACGCGGTGGCAAGCTGTGTCGAGTCCACGAAGTGCGAGCGGCCTTCCACTGCTTCATCGATCAAGGTGCGAATTTGCTCAGCGGGAAAATGCCAGTCTGGATTCTTCGTGAAGGGCCCCGGCGGTTGTTCATGGGTGTTGATCACCGCCACGGTACGCCCTGGGCGGGTTTTCGCGATGGCATCCGCGGCGCCGGAGGTGAGCATGTCGCACCCTAGAATGAGATCCGCTTCGCCGGTAGCGATGCGTTGCGCGCGTATATCACCGGGCTGGGCGGCGATGCGCACGTGCGAGGTCACCGCACCGTTCTTCTGCGACATACCTGTCATGTCCAGCACCGAAACACCCTTGGCTTCCAGGTGCGCGGCCATGCCCAGCAACGCGCCGATGGTGATCACTCCCGTGCCGCCGATACCTGTTATGAGGATGTTGTAAGACGTTTCCAGCGAGGCAGACGGCGGTTCCGGCAAGGGGCCCAAGTCCATGCACCCGCTTCTCGCACGCGATTTGTTGAGCTTGCCACCTTCCACCGTCACGAAGCTCGGACAAAAGCCCTCCACGCAACTCATGTCCTGGTTGCACGAGGATTGATCGATCATGCGTTTGCGGCCGAAGGGTGTCTCCAGCGGAAGAATGGACGTGCAATTGGATTGCACCCCGCAATCGCCACAGCCCTCGCACACGGCCTCATTGATGAATACCATGGCCGGCGCCAGCGGATATTCGCCCTTCTTGCGCCGGCGCCGCTTTTCCGCCGCGCAGGTTTGATCGTAGATCAGTACGGACACGCCTTTCACTTCGCGCATTTCGCGTTGAACGGCTTCCAGATCCTTGCGGTCGTGCAGCGTCACCAACGCCGGCAGTTGCGTGCGGTCGGTATAGCGCTGCAAATCCTCCGTGACGATCGCGATGCGCTTGACGCCTTCGGCCGCCATTTGCTGGGCGATCATGGGAACCGACACCGTGCCGTCCACCGGTTGGCCGCCCGTCATGGCGACCGCATCGTTGTAGAGAATTTTGTAGGTGATATTGACGTTGGCGGCCAGCGCGGCGCGAATCGCCAAGTAGCCGGAGTGAAAGTAGGTACCATCCCCCAAGTTTGCGAACACGTGCGAACGCTTGGAAAACGCCGCCTGGCCGATCCAGGTGGCGCCCTCCCCGCCCATGTGGGTGGTGGTCTTGTTCTGTTCGGGATAGATGGCGGTGGCCATCACATGGCAACCGATGCCCGCCAGCGCGAGACTTCCCTCGGGCACCTTGGTGGAGCGGTTGTGCGGGCAACCCGAGCAGTAATAGGCCGGACGCGGCGGCGTGTTCACCGCCTTCTTCAAGACCGCCTCCTTGGCATCGAGAAAAGCGAGTTTGGCCTTGATGAGATCGCTAGTGTGAAAGCGCGCGATGCGCCCCGCGATGACACGGGCGATCTGGGCGATGGAGAAATCCCCCTTCGCCGGCAGCAGCCATTGGCCGCGCGCCCCCGCCCATTCGCCGTTCTCGTCAAACTTCCCGATTACGCGCGGGCGCACGTCCGGCTGCCAGTTGTACAGATGCTCCTTGAGTTGATACTCCACCACCTGGCGCTTTTCTTCCACGACCAGAATCTCTTCCAGTCCGCGCGCGAACTCGCGCACGCCCTCGGGTTCCAGCGGCCAAGGCATGGACACCTTGAAAAGGCGAATGCCGATCTCGCCCGCTCGCTGCTCGGCAATTCCCAACTCCTCCAGAGCTTCGAGCACATCCATGTAGGACTTGCCCGAGGCGATGATGCCCAGCCTTGCTCGTGGCGAATCGAGGGTGATGCGGTTGAGATGGTTCGCCCGCGCATAGGCAATCGCTGCGTAGATTTTGTAATCCTGCATCAGCGCTTCTTGCTTGCGCGCATGTTCGCCCAGGGGGTCCGTCGAGGGACGGCAATTCAGGCCGCCCGCGGGCATGCGGAAATCTTCCGGCATCTGGATCTTGACGGCGAAAGGATCGGCATCGATGGAGGCCGAGGATTCCACCGTATCGGCCAGCGCCTTGAACCCCACCGCGCAACCAGAGAAGCGCGACATGGCCCACCCGTGCAGGCCCAAATCGATGTAATCCCGCACGTTGCACGGATACAGCACGGGGATCATGGAGGCGGCGAACAAATGATCGCTTTGATGCGGTAAGGTGGACGAATAAGCGCCGTGATCATCCCCCGCGATGAGCAGCACGCCGCCATGGCGGGACGTACCCGAAAAGTTCATGTGCTTGAACACGTCGCCACAACGGTCCACACCCGGGCCCTTGCCGTACCACAGGGCGAACACACCATCGTAGGCGGATTCTCCTATCAGGTGCACTTGCTGCGAACCCCACACCGCCGTGGCGGCCAGTTCCTCGTTCACCCCCGGCACGAACTGGATATGGTTGGCCTTGAGGTGCTTGGCGGCCTTCCACAGGGCTTCGTCCAATCCGCCCAGAGGCGAGCCGCGATAGCCCGAGATAAAGCCGCCGGTGTTAAGACCGGCCGCCACGTCGCGCAATCGTTGGATGAGGGGCAATCGCACCAGCGCTTGCACGCCGCTCAAATAGATGCGGCCGCTCTGGCCGGTGTATTTATCTTCCAGGGGCACTGCTTGCATTATGTATTCCTCGTGCTCGGTTCCCGCGTGCGGGCTGCTCAAGCCTCTTGGCTCGAACGATAGAAATTGTTCGCGGAAAGCATGATCTGGTTGTGCCCGCAACCGGCGGGGATCATGGGAAAACAATTTTCTTGCGCCTGCACGGACACGTCCAGAAAGTAAGGTCCGGGCGCCGCCAAGCATTGGCGTAGTTCGTTTTCGAGTTGCCCTGGATGGGACACGCGGCTCGAGCCCCAACCAAATCCCTTGGCAACGGCGGCGAAATCCGGCAAGGCCTCCGTATAGCTATGGCTATAACGCCCGCCGTGGATCAACTCCTGCCACTGCCGCACCATGCCCATGTAGCCGTTATTGCAGAGAATCACCTTGACCGGAGCGCGATGTTGCACGGCCGTGGAAAGCTCTTGAATGTTCATGAGCACCGAGGCATCCCCGCTCACGCATACCACCAGCTTGTCCGGGTGTGCGATCTGCGCGCCGATGGCCGCGGGCAATCCGTAACCCATGGTGCCGGCCCCGCCGGAGGTCAGCCAGCGCCGGGGGTGCTCGAATTTCAGGTACTGCGCGGCCCACATCTGGTGCTGGCCCACATCGGTACTCACTATGGCATCGCGCTTCGCCAGTTGCTCGCGCAAGGAAGTCATGAGGTGCTGCGGCAATATGCAATCCTCGCGCGCCTCGAAACGCAGGCAATCCCGCGCTTGCCAAGTGGCGATGGTCTTCCACCATTCGCCCAACGCTTCGGCTGGCTTCGCGCAAGCGGCAAGCGCCGCCTCCAAACCCATGAGCACTTCCCCGCAATCGCCCACCAGGGGCACATCCACCTTCACGATCTTGTTGATTGAAGTGGGGTCCGCATCGATGTGAATCTTCTTGGCGTTGGGGCAAAAATCGGACAGGCGCGCGGTCACCCGGTCGTCGAAGCGGGCTCCCACGCAGATCACCAGATCGGCATGGTGCATGGCCAGATTCGCTTCCAGCGTGCCGTGCATGCCCAGCATCCCGATGAACCGAGGATCGGAGGCGGGAAAGGCCCCCAGGCCCATCAAGGTCAAGGTACACGGCGCGCCACTTGCGCGCACCACACGCGAAAACGCCTTGCATGCCGCAAGGCCGGAATTGATCAATCCTCCGCCGCCATAGAAGATGGGGCGCTTGGCCCCGCGGATCAAATCCGCGGCCCGGCGCAAGTTCCCGCGCGGCAACTCCTTGGTGCGTACGGAGCGCCGTGATTCTTTCACCGGCAAGCGGGCTCCCTCCGGCACCGCCGCCAACTGAATATCCTTCGGGAAATCGATCAGCACGGGACCAGGGCGGCCATGCATGGCCACCTCGAAGGCGCGCTGCACCGCGGGCCGAATGTGCGCCGGGCTGGCGATTTGTGTGTTCCATTTCGTCACCGGCCGCGAGATTCCCAGCGCGTCGCATTCTTGAAAGGCATCGCTGCCGATGAGTTTCGAGGGTACCTGGCCGCTGATGCACACCACCGGAATGGAATCGCAGAAGGCATCGAGCAACCCCGTGATCGTGTTGCTCACGCCCGGGCCGGATGTCACCAGCACCACACCCGGCTTGCCCGTGGCGCGGGCGTAGCCTTCGGCGGCGTGCACGGCGGCCTGTTCGTGGCGCACGAGAACATGGCGCAAACGCGGCTCGGCGTACAAAGCGTCGTAGACGGGCAGCACCGCTCCGCCTGGATAACCGAAGATCGTATCGGCACCTGCCGCGAGCAGCGCTTCGAGCAAAACCGCCGCGCCGGTTTTGGGTAAAGAGGTACCCGCCTCTGGTTGAGGCCATGCGGGGGAGGGATAAACGCCGTCGTCCATTACAGAATCGTACTCGTTCGTTCGCAAAAAAGGCTTCTGAATTTTCTACTTTCAACCACTCGTAATAGAATGCCCGTTCTATTTATGGTCTTTTCCAAGAATGAATCTCGACAAATACGACTTCGCCATTTTGAGCGTGCTGCAAGAAGACGCCCGCGCCAGCTTGCAAGACATCAGCGGCAGCGTGGGGCTTTCCACCACCCCTTGTTGGGCCCGTATCAAGAAAATGGAGAGCGAAGGCGTGATTCTCGGGTATACCGTGCGCATCGATCCGGCCGCCATAGGATTCACCGAAACCGTCATCGTTCACGTCACGCTGGAAAGCCACAACGACGAAACCTTGCAGGCATTTGGCAAGGCCTTGGAGGATATTCCCGAGGTGCTGGAGGCTTACTTGATTTCCGGCGATTACGACTATCACATCCGCATCGCCGTGCGCGACACCCGCGATTATGAGCGCTTGCTGCGCGAGCGGCTCTATCGCATTCCCGGCATACGTCACTCCAAATCGAGTTTCGTGCTGCGCTGCCTGAAGCAAAGCTTGACGCCGCTTTCACCCGCGCCTGAACCCCCGCGCGCCAAGAAACGCAAACGCTGAACAGATACCCCCGCGAAGCGCGAGCCGGCGTAACGCCGGTAAGGCGCGTTGTCTATAATCCCACCCCTTCCCTCCCTCGCCATATCCATGAATTTCGCACGTCTCGCCGTCCTGCTACTTTCCTCCGCCTTGCTCGCAGCCTGTCAAAGCACTCCCGTTACCGGGCGGCAGCAACTTCTCATCGTGCCCGAATCCCAGGCCATCGACGCATCCAAGCAAGCTTATACAGAAACCCTCACCCCCATCCAGAAAAAAGGGCAACTCAACACCGATCCCGCCCTGAAGGCGCGCGTGGACCGCATCACCGGGCGCCTCATCCCGCCGGCCATCCAATACCGCCCCGAAACGCAAGCCTGGGAATGGCAGGTGAACGTCATCGACGATCCGAAAACGCTCAACGCCTGGTGCATGGCGGGCGGGCGCATGGCCATCTACACCGGCATCATCCAGCAACTGAAACTCACGGATGACGAGATCGCCCAGATCATGGGCCACGAGATCGCACATGCCTTGGCCAAGCACACGGCCGAGCGCATGTCGGTTGCAGTGGGTTCCCAGGCACTGCTACAAATTGGCTCCGTATTGCTAGGCGGTAAAGGCACGGGCTGGCAACTCTCGTTGCAGGCTGCCGCCGTGGCCACCACCGTGGGCGTGCAACTACCCAACATCCGCACGCAAGAATCCGAGGCCGACCGCATCGGCATCGAGCTCGCCGCGCGCGGGGGCTACCACCCCGAAGCCGCGGTCACGCTGTGGAAGAAAATGGTCGAAGCGACCGGCGGAAAAAGCAAGACGGATTTCTTGAGCACGCACCCGGCGGGCGAGAAGCGTATCGAAGCGCTGTCGCAACTGGCCCCGCGAATGATGCCACTTTACGAGGACAAGACCGAGCGCGCGGTGTACAAATTCAAGCCGGCCAGCGCTAAGTAGGCGGTTGCGGGAACCAGCGTGACAGAACTATTATCGATGTCCGCCATCGCTCCGGAGATCGTCGCAACGATCATCCTCATCGTGCTGGCGGCGGGTGTGAATTTCGCGATTTCGGCGGTCTTGCGCGGCAAGCTCGGACTCACTCGCGAAACCAAGTTGCGCGCCTCCATTCTATGGCGCAATACATTGCTCCTCATCACGACCTTGGTGTTTCTCTATGTGTGGCGGGGCGAACTCCAGGCCGCGGCTCTTTCCTTGGCGGCCTTGAGCGTGGCCTTGGTGATCGCGGGAAAAGAACTGCTTACCTCAGTGCTGGGCTATATCCATCGCACCACGTCCGGCAGCTTCCGCTTCGGCGATGTCATCGAAATCAACGGAATAAAAGGAGAGGTGATCGATCAGACCCTGTTGTCCACCACGGTTCTGGAGATGAGCGAAGAGCACCAATTCACCGGGAGAGTAGCGCAATTCCCTAATAGTTTTTATGTGAGCCACCCGCTGAAGAATCATTCCCGCCTGGGCGACTACCAATTAGGACTGCTCACCGTCTCGCTGGCCCCGAACGCCAATATCCAAGAGGCGAAATCCACGCTGGAAGAAGTCGCGAACAGCGTTTGCACCGAATATGTCGCGCCCACCCAAGCGGCATTGCGAGAATTGGAAGGCGAACAATTCGTGCTCATGCCATCGGCTGAACCGCGTGTCATCATCCGCATGGCCGAAGCAGGCAAAGTCTCTCTCACCCTTCGCTATCCGTGTCCCTCGGGCCGGCGTACTCGCACCGAGCAGGAGATCCTTAGCCGCTATCTTTCGGCGGTGACCGAGATGCCCCCACCGCCGTGCGAATCTGCTCCAGCGCGCCAGGATCCTCCAGTGTCGTGAGATCCCCCGGATCGCGCCCTTCGGCCAGGGCCTGAATACTTCTTCGCAGCAACTTCCCGGAGCGAGTCTTGGGTAAGAGCGTCACGAAATGCACCCGCGAGGGCCGTCCAATGGCGCCGAGTTGCTTGTCCACCATGGCCATCACCTCCTTTTCTTGTTGCGCCCGTCCTTCGGGTGTTTGCGCTTTGGATACATCCTTCAGGACGGCGAAAGCCAGCGGCATCTGTCCCTTCAACTGGTCCGCTACGCCCACTACCGCAACTTCGGCGACATTGGCGTGCGATTGGATGGCCTCCTCGATCTCCCGCGTGCCCAAGCGGTGGCCCGCGACGTTGATCACATCGTCGGTGCGCCCGAGGATGAAGTAGTAACCGTCTTGGTCGCGAATGCCCCAGTCGAATGTGGAGTAGACCTGCTTGGTTTTGAAGGTGGTGAAGTAGGTGTTGACGAAACGCTCATCATCGCCCCACACCGTCGTCATGCAACCGGGTGGCAAAGGCGGGACGATGGTGACCACGGCTTTTTCGTTATCGCTCGCTGGCGAAGCATCCGTCTCGCGCAATAACTGAAGGTCGTAGCCGTAGGCGGGAAAGGAAGGGCTGCCGAATTTAAGCGGCGTATTCTCCACGCCGGGCATCGCCGTCAGCAATGGCCAACCCGTTTCCGTTTGCCAGTAATGATCGATCACCGGCTTGTTGAGCGCACCGGAAATCCAGCGGTGCGTGGGCTCATCCAGAGGTTCGCCGGCCAGGAACAAATGTTTGAGAGACGACAGATCGTATTTCTGGATGTAACTCAGGTCCTGTTTTTTCAGAACCCGTATGGCCGTGGGCGCGGAGAACATCACGTTCACCTTGTGGTCCTGCACGATTTTCCACCACACGCCAGGATCGGGCCGGATGGGCACACCTTCGTAGAAGATAGTGGTCATGCCGGCGATCAAGGGTGCATAGATGATGTAGGAGTGCCCCACTACCCAACCGATGTCGGAAGTGGTGAACATAGTCTCTCCTGCCTCGCCGCAGAAAATGTGTTTCATGGAGGCCGCCAAGGCCACGGCGTAACCGCCCACGTCGCGCTGCACGCCCTTCGGCTTACCAGTGGTTCCCGAGGTGTAGAGGATGTAGGAGGTCTCGTTGGATTCCAGCCAGGTGACCGGCACCTTGGCATCCATGTGTTGCGCGCGTAACCGCGCGTAATCTAGATCTCGTCCCGCGACGACGGACATCTCCTTATCCAGCGCGCGATTCACCATCAAGACTTTTTGCGGCGGATACTTCGACAGGCGCATGGCTTCGTCGAGCAGATTCTTGTAGGGCACGACCTTGCCCGCCCGCATGCCGGCGTCCGATGAAACGATGAGCTTCGGTTTTGCATCGTCGATTCGCGTGGCAAGACTTGCCGAGGCAAAGCCCCCGAACACCACCGAGTGAACAGCCCCAATGCGCGCGCAAGCAAGAATCGCGAAGCAGGCTTGGGCAATCATGGGCATGTAGACCAGGACGCGGTCTCCCTTGGCAACGCCCAGACTTTGCATGATGGCGGCAAAACGGCTCACTTCCGCCTGCAATTCGCGATAGGTGTAGGTCTTCTCTTCATTGGTCTCCGTGGAGATGAAAACCAGTGCCTTCTGGTCACCGCGCGATGCCAAGTGGCGGTCCAGCGCGTTGTGGCAAAGATTGGTTTCACCGCCCACGAACCATTTCGTGAAGGGCGGGCGCGAGTAATCCAGCACTCGCGCAAACGGCTTCTCCCAATGAATGGCGCGCGCTTGCTCAGACCAGAATCCATCGCGATCCTCGATGGACCGGCGGTGAAATGCTTTGTAGATTTCGCCCATGACAATATCCTCCTCGCCCGCCGGCACTACTCGTATCCGAGAGGGTCGATCCGCACTCCTTCGGCTAACAACCCCGTACCGGGAACGAAATTCATCTCCAATCGGATACCGTCAGGGTCCTCGAACAAAACGGAGTAGTACCCCGGTGCCCAGGCACCCTCCTCCGGTGGATGGACGATTTTCGCCTCCATGCTCACTAGGTGCTGGTAGAAGCGATCCACATCCGGGCGCGCATAGGCGCGAAAACATAGGTGATGCAGACCCACCCGCGTTTGCACGAAGCGTTCGTGGCCAGGGTGCTTCCCGGCGGGTTGCAGCGCGATCGCGCTACGGCCTCCGATGAAATAAGTCATGCGAGGTGACCGGTGCACGCATCTGAACTCGAGAAAGGTCAAGAAACTCTCGTAGAACGGCACCGAGATCTCCATGCGCATCACGCTGAGCGCGACGTGCGCAATCCCGTTGATCTTCACAACCGCACCACCGCCCTGCCTTTGAATTGCGACTTCAACAATTTCTCGAACACCGGCCCCATGCCGTCCAAGGGAACCGTCGTCACCATGTCCTGCAAATGCCGGGGTTTCAAATCGCTCCCCAACCGCTCCCACACGCGCCGGCGCACCGGCATGGCGGCGTTCACCGAATCCACGCCCACCAAACTTACGCCACGCAGGATGAAGGGCATGACGGTCGTGTTAAAGGTGTGACTGGCAGCCAAACCGATGGCCGCGAGCGCCCCGCCAATTTGCATGGTGCTGGCGAGCCACGACAGCACATCGCCGCCGAGGTTATCCACCGCGCCCGCCCACGTGGCTTTGTCCAGCGGTTTGATTTTCGCGAGATCCAGAGCGGAGCGCAGCATGACCTCCTTGGCGCCGAGTTTCCTCAGGTACTCGCTCTGCGCCTCTTTCCCCGTCAGCGCCACCACGTGATAGCCCGCGCCCGCCAAAATATCGACGGCGATGCTGCCCACGCCACCGGTGGCCCCCGTCACGATCACCGGCCCGTTCGCGGGTTTCAATCCCACCTGCTCCATGCGCTCCACCGCGAGCCCCGCCGTGAATCCAGCCGTGCCCAAGGCCATGGCCTCTTGCTGCGTCATCCCCTTGGGCAACGGGACCACCCAATCCGCCGGCACGCGCGTGTATTCGGCATAGCCGCCATCGTGCGCCACGCCCAGATCGTAACTCGTGCACAACACCTGGTCACCCACCTTGAAGCGCTCGTCGGTGGAAGAACTCACCACGCCGGAGCAATCGATTCCGCCCACGCAGGGAAAGCGCCGGATGATCTTGCCCGCCCCCGTCGCGGCCAGGGCGTCCTTGAAGTTAATGCTGGAGAAAGCGGTCTTTATCACCACTTCGCCTGGATCGAGTTCCTCCAAGCCCATCTCCACTATGCGCGACTGAACTTTTCCTTCCTCGTTGAAAATTCTGAAGGCCTTGAATTTGGCCATGATGTCCTTTTGCGTGTTCTGGATAAATACTCACTGGCGGTGTCTCGCCACGGCCCCTATGGTAACGCCTTAGTTTGCCGGCAGTCCCGCGTGCTCCCCCGTCGCACCGAGAATGAACCCCGTGAACATGTCCCAACCGGAGGAGTGGCCGATGCGCACGAGTCTTTGTGCCGCTTGCAATGCTTGGTCATGCCCGCCTGCCACGAGGGCTTGCGCAAGCTCGTGCAAAGGCGCGAAGCTCTGCCCGCGAACCAGATCGCGAAACATCGCGGCGCTCAAGCGGTGGCTTCGGCGGCCAACGAGCAGTGCGAGTTTTTGCGCCGCCGCTTCCCAACGATCATCCCATGGCCGCATCAGCCGGCGCGCAAATAACGAGGCGCCCACAAGATCGTCGCCCGAGGGAGTGAGGCCAGTGCCGAAGCCTAGCAATCCCGCCGCGGCATCGAACACCGCATCCGGGTCATCCTCCCCATGGGCTTGCGCGAGCGAACTCAGGCGAGAAGCCGCGAGATGAAGTGGAAATGGAAGCGGGCGTCCCGCCAGCCAGGCGCCAAATCCCTTGGGTGGATCATCGAGTATCGCCCCGCGAAGCCGTTCCACCTCAGCGCTTATGCAGGGAACCGCCGCTTCATCGAAACGCGGTGTGTGCCCCAACCAGCCATGCGCAGGAACGGCCTCGAAACTTAACTTCATCCCGCTCGGCACCGCCAGTGATGTGACCACCGCGCGCGGATGCATGGCGGGAAGATGGGCACCCACCCACAGGATTTCCCCGTTAGCTTGCGCATAGGGGGCGTCTTCAAATCCGGCAACCGGCATGGCGACGCCCCCGCTCTCCTTGAGAGCCACGCAGGCCACTTGGCCGCAGGACACTATTCGCGCGGCGTGGACCTGCACCTGCATTCCTAGGAATCGCCGGTCAAGTCTTCCGTTCGTGGTGAGCTTGTCGAACCATGAACGGAAGACCTCGTCACATCAACGCATTGCCAGGATCGTCCTTCCATCACTCGACAGGCTCGGAGCGAACTGGCTTAATCAGTGTTTTCCCAGGCTTTAAGCAGCCTGCTCGCGCTGCTGCATTCCCGCGAGCAAGCATACCCCGCCAAAGAGCGCGTAACCCAAGGCCACCGAGGGTGAGGCACCCCAACCCAGTTGCGCGCCGTGGATGAGTCCGACGTAGGAAAACACCGCGCCGACGAATGCGGCGACGGCGGCGTGGGTCAATTTCCGGTCGATGATGAAGACCGCCATGGCGCCGAGCACCATCCCGGCCAACACCGAGCCACTCCCCAGCAAGGCGATGCCGTTGTAGATCACGCCTGTGCCGGCGAGTTTCTCGGCGCCCAGAGTGGCGGCCGAAGTGCCCGCGGCCGTGAGAGATCCGTCGATGTTGATCTTGGCCCACTCCGCGATGTTGGGAATGATCGCCAGCACCACCGCTGGTGCATGCTTGGCGGGAGAAGCTTGGAAAGCCTGTGCGCCGATCACCAACCCGATGTAAAGCAGAATCGGGAGGATAGCCACCAACGGAATGACCTTGAGCAATAGCGCAGTCAACCCCAGGAAGCACACCAACGCGATAACGATACCGGTCGCGAGCGAATAGCCGATGCGCCCGCCCACGGACTTCCAACCAGGATGGCCGATGTATACCGCCGGCGGGAATGGACTACCGAGCAACGAACCCACCACGGCACCCAATCCATCGGCCAAAAGAATCTTGCGAAGGTTGTAGTTATCCCCCGCGGCCGATGCGCTTTCCACATTGTTCATGGCCTCGGTGAAGTTGTAGATCCCCAGCGGAATCGCGGTGGCGAGCAATGGCGCGACGTCACCCAATCCCGTGAACACATCCATGGATGGAATGGGTAGATGCAACCCGAACTGCTCCAGGGATTTCGCCACTTCGTCTGCTCTCATGAGGTCGCTCCAACCCATGAAAGTTGCGAGCCAGCCGATGAGGGCACCGATGATGACGGCGGCTAGGCCCCCCGGAATCCCTCCGGGCAAGCGTATGTTGGCGGTCCAGGCGATCAACACAATGGCAAAACACACAAAGGCAATCCACGGCACTTCCCACATCTGGAAAGCCGGCCGCATGGAGATGAAGGCGATGGAGATTCCAGCCAGAGTGCCCAGCATCGCCGCACGCGGTGTGTGGGCCCGAATCCAAGGGCCGACGAAGGCACCGATCAACACGATCACTCCGATGATGAAGCACCAGGCAAGCCCCGCGCGCCAGGCGAGCATCGCGTCCTTGGTGGTGAGGTACGTGGGCAGCATCACCACGAACACCACGATGAACATGTGCGGCACGCTGGGCCCGTAAGGCATGGCCGTTACGTCGCCTCTCCCCTCCTTCCTGGCGAGTTCCCAGGCGAGATAAGCGTAGAAGAGATTGCCCAGGGGAAGCGCGATGCCCAGCGCTGGTAGCACGCGGCCGAACACTGTGTCAGCCGGGAGTTGCACTACGTAAAGACACAACGTGGTCAGGACGATTACATTGAGAAGCACGTTCGTAAAAAGCCCGAAGAAGCCGTTCCAATCGCCGGGCACCCACCACTTCGCCTGCATTGTGTTTGTTGCCATGGTTCTCCCCTGTTGTCATAGCGCCCGGGATGGGCGCTTTGCTCAAAAACTTAAAGGCATTTCACCACGGAGGTACAGAGACACAGAGAAAAGCAAGAAGGGCTTCTGTGGGCAATGAGCCGTGTATGAAGCGAGGGGCGCACCCACAGTTCCGATGGAGTCAGATATCAAATCTCTGTGTCTCTGTGCCTCTGTGGTGAAAATTCAAGTAATCAACCCAGCGCTTCGAGAAATTGCCGCGAGCCGCTCACCCAACCGAAAATACCGCCTTGCGCCTTGATCATGTTGAGTGCCGCCACCTGAAACTCCGGAAAATACGATCCCACGCAATCCTCCAGCACCAGGCAATCGTAACCGCGGTCGTTGGCTTCGCGCACGCTGGTGTTGACGCATACCTCGGTGGTCACTCCGCACACGACCAACTGCTTGATGCCGCGATGGTGCAAGATCGAATCGAGATCGGTGGCGTAAAAAGCACCCTTGCCGGGTTTATCCACCACCGGCTCGCCCAGAACCGGTTTTAACTCGTCCACTATGTCATGCCCGTACTCGCCCCTTACAAGTATGCGTCCCATGGGCCCGGGATCGCCGATGCCGTTTTTAAGCCGCCCGCGTAGCTTTTTGTTGAGGGGCAAATCGGAGAGATCGGCGCGGTGCCCTTCGCGCGTATGGATCACCAGCATTCCCTTTTTGCGTGACGCATCCAATACTCGCTTGATAGGACCAATGGTCTTCCTCAGCAATGATACATCGTTACCCAAGGCCTCGCCAAAACCGCCCGGATCGACGAAGTCGCGCTGCATGTCGATGACCAGCAGTGCACAAGTGGCCGTATCGAAATCGAACTCATAGGGTTCTGCTTGTACTACTGTCATGGCTGTCTCCCGTTTGTCGTGGGGCTAGGTGTCAGGGTTCAGAGGTCAGGGGATGGGTTTTCACTGAATCCTGACCCCTGAATTCTAGCCCCTCGTCTTCAAGTACGCCCTCCACCCGCCCAACTGCGTAATCTCCCGCGCTCCATGCGTGGCGTAATGCTCGCACAGAAAACCGCGCACCTTTTCTCCGTCTTCCAATTCCACCGTGCCAATACCAAGCGGGCTGGGGATGCTGTCCACGAAACCTCCGAAGGCGCTCGCGGGCAATTCCCAAACTTCGAGTTCCATGGCGCCGCCACCTTGCGTGCGCAGCATTCCCGGCCGCGGCGGGGAGAAAGCCTCCAGGGCGAACAAGCGGTAACACGGGGCGCTGCGTGTGGCGCGCACCAAGCGCCCGCCGCGTTCGGTGAGTTCGCGGTTCAAGGGCAAACCGGACATATGGGCGCCGCACACCGCAACGCGGACATTCGCGTTCGCGGGTTGGCGCTGGAACTCAACATTGGGAAGAATGAATCCCGTCGCGCCCATGGGCAATGCGAAATCGCGTTGCACGCGCGCGCCCAGCTCGCACAGGGCATGGTCTTGAAATGCGGGCGCCACCAGCGTGATGCCGAAGGGCAGCCCGTCCGTGCGGAATCCGGCAGGCACGGCGAGCGCGCACAAATCCAGCAGGTTCACGAAATTGGTGTAGTACCCCAGCCGGCTATTGAGTTCGATGGGATCGGCGTTCACCGCTTCTTGCGTATAGATCGTCCCGGCGGTGGGTGTTACCAGCAAATCCACCTGTTCCCACACCGGTTCGGTCGCTCGCTTGAGTTCGCGCAAGCGGTAATCGGCCGCGAAAGCGTCCGCGGCGGACTTGGTGGCGCCTTTCTCGATGATCTTACGAGTGACCGGCAACAAGGCTTCTGGTTTACGCTCCATCAGTTCGCGCGCCACTAACCAGCGCTCGGCCACCCATGGCCCCTCGTAGAGCAGGCGCGCCGTTTCAATGAACGGCCGAAAATCGATTTCCACGCGCGTGCCGCCCAGAGCTTCCAGCCGCGCGATGGCTCGCTCGAATAATTCCCTTGCCTCGCCATCCCCAAAAAATTCCAATTCCGCGGCGCGCGGCACGCCAAAGCGTTGGCCAATTGGGCGTGGCACCCCAGGATCATGGCGCGAGAATGGGTCCTCACGGTCGAAGCCTTGCGCCACAGCCAGCACGCTGCACGCATCGAAAACATTGAGGGCGAATAGGGACACGCAGTCGAGGGAACGGCAGGCGGGTACCACTCCCCGCGCGGACAACAAACCGCACGTCGGCTTCACCCCAACCAAGTTATTAAAGGCCGCGGGCACCCGGCCCGATCCGGCCGTATCGGTACCCAATGCAAAGGACACCAAGCCCGCCGCCACGGCAACGGCGGATCCCGAGCTGGAACCGCCCGAGATATAACGCGGATCGAACACGTTGCCCGGCGCGCCGTACGGCGAACGGGTGCCCACGAGCCCGGTGGCGAATTGATCGAGATTGGTCTTGCCGATGGCGATGGCACCCGCATCCAACAGCCGTTGCACCACTGCCGCGCTGGTGGCGGGCGTATAGGCGTAATCCGGGCAAGCCGCGGTGGTGGGACGCCCAGCGAGATCGATGTTGTCCTTGATGGCGAAAGGCACGCCATAGAGCGTGAGAGTGGCGGGATCGCGGCCCTCCAGTTCCGCGGCCCGCGCATCGAGTTGCTGGCGCGGCACCAAGTCAATCCAGACTTTGTCGCCGCCCCGCTGATTCACACGCTCATGCACCGTATCCACGACCGCGCCCGGCCGCAGCTTCCCCGACAGGTAAGCTTCGCGCAGGCACGTCAGATCGAGACTTGTGTCAGGTACGGGCATTGTTGGTATAAAGCTCCCCAAGTGGCCCCTGGAGTTTGAACGATAATGTGTTTTCAAGCAACGGCCAGTTCCTGACCCCATGCCCACGGGACAGCGCGTCATCCGTAACACCTACCGGGACTCCGTGTCGCTGATGCAGATTTCGGCGCGCATCGGTGCCCTTGCGGGCATCCGCAAGGCCTCCCTGGTCATGGCCACCGAGGGTAATTTGGCGCTCCTTCGCGAAGCGAAGCTCATCGAGGATACGGTTCAGGCCGCCTCCAGCGACTTGCTCATGGTGCTGGAGGGTGAAACCGATGAGGCCATCGAGCGAGCATTCGCACAAGCGGATGAGGCGCTAACCGGCGAAGCGGCATCTACAAGCAGAGGACCGCCAAGCGAGATATCGCCGCGCAGCATCCAAATGGCGCTCAAGAATTTTTCCGAAGGTAATTTGGCACTCATATCCACGCCGGGCGAATACGCCGCCGCCGAGGCCCTGAAGGCCTTACGGCTCGGCCTGCACGTCATGCTCTTCAGCGATAACGTGAGCATCGCGGATGAAATCATGCTCAAGCGCGAGGCAGCTCATCGCGGGCTGCTGGTGATGGGGCCGGACTGCGGCACGGCGATCGTCAGCGGCATCCCCCTTGGCTTCGCCAACGTCGTGCCACGCGGGCCAGTGGGAGTCGCGGGCGCATCGGGCACCGGCATGCAACAAGTCACCACGCTCTTGGGCCGCGCAGGCATCGGTGTATCTCACGCGCTGGGCACCGGAGGGCGCGACCTGCGGGCCGAGATCGGAGGCGCCACCATGTTGCAGGCCATCGATGAACTGGCGGCGGATTCCGAAACGCGCGTCATCGTGCTGATATCCAAACCCCCGGCTCGCGAAGTGGCCGCGAAAGTGCTCGATCATGCGCAGGCCACGGGCAAGCCGGTGGTTGCTTGTTTTCTTGGCGCGGAAGCGGATTCCACGCAAAGAGCGAACGTTACTTCCGCGCGCACTCTCGAAGAGGCCGCGAGCATGGCGGCCGCATTGGCGCAAGGCCTGCCCCCGAGCCACGCCATGCCGGAATCGCCGGAATTCGGCATGCCCTCAATCAAGCCAGGGCAGAAGTATCTGCGTGCGCTCTATAGCGGCGGAACCTTCTGCTATGAGGCCACGCTTCTCTTGTCGAGTGTTGTGCCGTACGTGTACTCCAACACCCCGGCGGGTTTGGCCCATGAACTCGCGGACGTCTGGCGCGGCCAGGCCCATGCGCTCGTGGACTTGGGCGGCGACGAGTTCACGCGCGGGCGTCCCCATCCCATGATCGATCACCGGTTGCGCAATGAACGCCTGTTACGCGAGGCGGCTGATCCAGAAGTTCGTGCCATCTTGTTCGACGTGGTGCTCGGTTATGGCTCGCACGCCGATCCTTCGGCGGAGATGCTGCCGGCGTTAGAGGAGGTGAAGCGCATTGCGCAACGCGCTGGGCGAACCGTCGCGTTAGTGGGATTCGTATGCGGAACGGAGCAAGATCCCCAAGGGTTATCGCGGCAGGAAACAGCGCTGAAAAATGCCGGCGTGATTCTCGCAAGCAGTAACGCCCAGGCGGTGCGCATGGTGAAGAGGATCATCGATGCCTAGTTTGTTGCAAGGTAAATTGGCCGTGCTGAATGTGGGCTTGGGGCGATTCGCCGAAGCCATCTCCGCGGCGGGCGGCGTGGTGACGCATCTTGCATGGACGCCCCCCGCGCACGGTGATGCCGGCGCGGGGATGGCGCTCGCGCGTTTGGTCAATCATCCCGTCATCGAAAAGGCGAACCAGCGCGCCTTCGATGCCTTTCTCGCGGTTTCTCCGGTGCTGCGCGGAGTGGGACGCGCGCGAACACTCCTTCCAAAAATGACGGACCGCACACTTCTGCACGCGGGCCCGCCGATCGAATGGGCGCGGATGTGCGGTCCCATGCAAGGCGCCATCACCGGCGCCATCCTCTACGAAGGTTGGGCTTCGGATGCCGAATCGGCACGCGCGCAAGCCGCCAGTGGCCAGATCAAGTTCGAGCCCTGCCATCATCATGACTGCGTGGGGCCGATGGCCGGCATCATCAGCCCCTCGATGCCATTGTGGATCGTGGGGGACGACGCGGGCCGCCGCGCCTACAGCAACTTCAACGAAGGGCTGGGCAAGGCGCTTCGTTTTGGAGCCTACGGCACGCCCGTGCTCTCGCGCTTGCGGTGGCTCGAAACCAAGCTCGCTCCCGCGCTGGAATCGGCACTCTCGCTGGTGGGCGGCGTGGAATTGAAACCGCTCATGGCGCAGGCACTTCTCATGGGAGATGAAGTCCACAACCGCAACGCCGCCGCCAGTGGTTTGCTGCTGCGGCGCTTGGCAAGCGCACTGGTGCGTTCGCAAGAACCCTCGGACAAAATCTCCGAAGTGCTCGATTTCATCGCGGGCAACGAGCACTTCTTTCTCAACATTTCCATGGCCGCCTGCAAACTCATGCTGGATGCGGCGCACGGCGTGGCCGGTTCCAGCATGGTCACCGCCATGGCGCGCAACGGCGTGGAATTCGGTATCCGCGTGAGCGGCTTGGGGGAGCGCTGGTTCACCGCCAACGCGGGCGCGGTCAACGGCCTCTATTTCGCCGGCTATTCCGAGGCGGATGCCGCGCGCGACTTGGGCGATAGCGCCATCACCGAGACAGCAGGCCTGGGCGGATTCTCCATGGCCGCGGCGCCGGCCATCGTCAAGTTCGTCGGCGGATCGGCGCGCGACGCCACGACCAATAGCCGCATCATGCGGGCCATCACGTTAGGCGAATCCAACATCTTCCAATTACCCGCGCTGGATTTTCAGGGCGCGCCCTCTGGAATCGACGTGCGAGCGGTGGTGGATACCGGCATTGAACCCGTTATCAACACCGGCATCGCCCACCGAGAAGCCGGTGTGGGGCAGATTGGAGCCGGCTTGACGCGCGCACCGCTCGCCTGCTTCGTGCAAGCCGTCACCGCGCTGGACAAGGAGCTATCGCCATGAGCACTCACGCCAAACTCGCCGTCGTCGCCGTCGGAGGTAATGCGCTAATCCGTGACGAACAGCACCGAAGCATTCCCGACCAATACGAAACCGCGCGCGCCACCGTGGGCTACATCGTGGACATGGTCGAGGCCGGTTCGCGCGTGGTTCTCACCCATGGCAGCGGCCCGCAGATGGGCTTCATTCTGCGCCGCTCGGAATTGGCTCTGAGCGAAGTGAGCCCAATTCCCATGGACTACGCCGGCGCGGATCTGCAAGGCGCTATCGGCTACATGTTCGTCAAAGCATTCCGCAACGAATTTCGGCGGCGCGGACTTGCGCGCGAAGCCGTCGCGGTAGTGACGCAGGTTCTCGTGGACCGCGACGACCCCGCCTTCCGCGACCCCACAAAACCTATCGGCTCGCCCATGGACGAAGCGACCGCACGCGAGCGCATGCGAACTCTTGGCTGGCAGGTGCGCCCCGATCCAGGGAGAGGCTGGCGGCGCGTGGTCCCCTCGCCTATTCCAAAAGCCATCCTCGATCTGAAAGTCATCGCCCATCTCGTGGATTCCGGTTATGTCGTCATCGCTTGCGGGGGCGGCGGAATCCCCGTGATTCAAGACGAGCAGGGAGAAACCAAAGGTGTGGAGGCAGTCATAGACAAGGATCTTTCCTCCAGCCTGCTAGCCCGCGACTTGCACTCGAATAGCCTGGTCATCGCCACCGGCATCGAAAAAGTTGCATTGGATTTCGGCAAACCCACCCAACGCTGGGTGGATCGCATGACGCTCGCACAAGCCAAGCAATACTTAGCCGACGGCCAATTCGACCGCGGCAGCATGGGCCCCAAGGTGGAAGCCATGATCGAGTTCGTTGAAAGCGGCGCGGGCGAAGGCATCATCACCGATCCGCCGCATCTGACCGAGGCCCTTGCGGGGCGGGCGGGAACCCGGGTGGTGGTGCAATAGAAGGGCGAACTTATTGCGCCGTTCTACGGCCAGCCAGTTGGGGTCAGCGGTCCAATGCCCATTTGGTTAGCCGCTGGTGCGGAGCACGCCGAAACCCATTCGATTAGCCGTTCGGGCTGAGCGAGTCGAAGCCCATTCACCCCGTGGCCTCACTGGCGGCCGAAGGCGAACCGGCCCCCTTATAGCCTATCCAGCGGGCTGAGTACTCCCTTACCCCCACGATTGAGCACGTGGGTGTAGATCATCGTTGTGCTCACGTCCTTGTGGCCCAGAAGTTCTTGGACAGTCCTGATGTCGTAGCCGGATTGAAGTAGATGAGTTGCGAACGAGTGGCGAAGCGAATGCGGCGTAGCCGGCTTGTGGACGCCGGCCTCCCTAACCGCCTGTCTCATCGCTCGCTGGACGTTCTGCTCATCGATATGGTGGCGGCGCGTCTTTCCCGAGCGCGGGTCCTTGGATAACCGTTCGGAAGGAAACACATACTGCCAAGCCCATTCCCGGGCCGCGTTCGGGTACTTGCGTTCAAGAGCAAAGGGTAGATACACCTCACCGAATCCTTCGCCCAAATCCCGCCTGTGAATGGCGCGCGCGACATCAAGCTGGACTAGAAGCGGCTCGCGAACCGATGCGGGTAGCATGGTCACCCTGTCCTTGGCACCCTTTCCTTCGCGCACCAGCGGTGGCTAATGAATAGCCTGCCGAGTGCACGGGCACGATCCGTTTGCGTCACGGCGGCACCGGCGCCGCCCTCGTTGTTTTGCTGGTGCGCATCGGGTTTGGGCTTCGTTCATC
>SHXO01000051.1 GCA_009693245.1 Betaproteobacteria bacterium
GTGGATAACGATGAACCCGTTATCCACCGCACTCCCCTCTTCCCACAAGCTCCACAGCCACTCAGCCAGTTTTGAAATAAATCACCCCAAAAACCCAAAACCATCTTTGCTCAGACTCATTCTTGTATTAGAAACGACTCCATGCCAAACACACCTGTCAATAGCACCTTTGGATCCAGCCCGAGCCCTCCCACTTTGCTGGGGCAGGTACGCGCCCGCATCCGCGTTAAGCACTACAGTATTAGAACCGAAGTGGCCTACGTTGACTGGATTCGCCGCTTTGTTCTTTTCCATAACAAGCGCCACCCTCGGGATCTTGGGGCCGTGGAAGTCGAAGCATTCTTGACGTACTTGGCTGACAAGCGGCGGGTGTCCGCCTCAACGCAGAATCAAGCCAAGAGCGCCTTGTTATTCCTGTATCGCGAAGTGCTTGATGTGGAACTGCCTTGGTTGGACGGGGTAACTTCGGCCAAGAAATCACAGCGCTTACCAGTGGTACTTACCCCAGCGGAAGTCAGCTCGCTACTTGGCCGCCTAAGAGGGAGCCCGGCACTCATCGTGAAACTGCTCTATGGAACCGGCTTACGTATCATGGAGGCGCTGAGGCTACGGGTCAAAGACTTGGACTTTGAGCGCTTGGAAATTTTGGTACGCGATGGAAAAGGAGCGAAAGACCGGGTCACCATGATGCCGGCGAACTTGGCGGAGCCGTTGAAGCTTCACCTCACGCGAGTCAAGGAGTTGCACCAGGAAGATCTCGCCGCCGGATTTGGGGACGTATTTCTACCCTACGCGCTTGCCAGAAAGTACCCTAACGCAGGAAAAGAATGGTATTGGCAGTACTCCTTCCCTTCGGCCAGGTTATCCATTGACCCTCGGTCGGGCGTGAAACGCCGGCATCATGCGGACGAGAAACCGATTCAACGGGCAATGCAGCAAGCTCTGAGGGAATCCGGGATTAACAAGCCGGCTACCCCGCACACGCTTCGGCATTCGTTCGCAACTCACCTACTTCAATCCGGCTACGACATCAGGACGGCGCAAGAACTCTTGGGCCATAGCGATATGAGTACCACGATGATATACACCCACGTCCTCAATCGCGGCGGTAAAGGGGTGCTCAGTCCTCTGGACAGGCTCTAAGGGACAAAAGGGTTAGAGGAATTGCGCGGCCAAGGCACCCGGGCCGTCCTTGGGCGGTTCGACAAGCTCACCGCGAACGGCAATCTGAACAGCAGTACCACGCCACGCTCCCACCGCGAACGGCAATCTAATCAGCCTCACCACCTCGTTCTTGCTGCGCCGCGTTATTTCCCGGTTACCATTCGCCTTTTTTGGGCGAACTTCGCCTCGTCAAGGGTCTACCGTGAAATCCATTCGCAGCTTACTTGTCGCCAACCGTTCCGAGATCGCCATCCGCGTTATGCGTGCCGCCGCGGAAATGGGTATTCGCACGGTGGCGATTTTTTCCAACGAAGACCGGTTCGCGTTGCACCGCTTCAAGGCCGATGAGAGTTACCTTGTGGGTGCGGGAAAGAAACCTATCCATGCCTATCTGGATATCGGTGACATCGTGCGCATCGCACGTGAGGCGAAGGTGGATGCCATTCATCCGGGTTACGGATTTCTCTCGGAGAATCCGGATTTCGCCGAGGCCTGCGCCAAGGCGGGGATTACGTTCATCGGCCCCAAGCCGCAGGTGATGCGCCTGCTGGGGAACAAGGTCGCCGCGCGCGAACTGGCGCAGAAGGTAGGCGTGGCCGTGGTACCGGCCACCGCTGCGCTGCCCCACGACATCGAGGAAGCCAAGCGCATGGCGGTTCCGTTGGGTTACCCCTTCATGCTGAAGGCGAGCTGGGGCGGGGGCGGGCGCGGCATGCGGGTGATCGAAACCGAGGCGGATCTAACGGCAAACCTTGAGGTTGCCCGCCGCGAAGCGCTCGCCGCCTTCGGCAATGCCGAGATGTATCTGGAGAAGCTGGTGCGGCGCGCACGCCACGTGGAGGTGCAGGTGATGGGCGATGCCCATGGGCAGATCGTGCATTTGTTCGAGCGCGATTGCACGGTGCAGAGGCGCAACCAAAAAGTGGTGGAGCGCGCACCGGCCCCGTACTTGAACGATGCGCAGCGCGCGGCGCTGTGCGAGTCCGCCCTCAAGCTCGCGCGCGCGGCGCATTACACGCATGCGGGCACGGTGGAATTTCTCATGGACGCGGATACGGGCTTGGTGTATTTCATCGAGGTGAATCCGCGCATTCAGGTGGAACACACGGTCACCGAGGAGGTCACCGGCGTGGATATCGTGAAGGCGCAAATCCGCATCAGCGAGGGCGCGCGCATCGGCGACGCGGATTCCTTCGTTCCCAGGCAGGAGGACGTGCGCCTGAATGGCCACGCCTTGCAATGCCGGGTGACGACGGAGGATCCGGAGAACAGCTTCATGCCGGATTACGGACGATTGTCCGCTTACCGCAGCGCGGCTGGCTTCGGCATTCGGCTGGATGCCGGCACGGCATACGGCGGCGCGGTGATCACGCCTTTCTACGATTCGCTGCTGGTGAAGGTCACCTCCTGGGGGCATACGAAGGAAGAGGCCATCGCGCGCATGGACCGGGCGCTGCGCGAGTTTCGCATCCGGGGACTGTCCAGCAACCTGCAGTTCCTGGAGAACGTGATCGGCCACGAGCAGTTCGCCTCCGGCGAATGCATCACGCGCTTCATCGATGAAACACCGGAGTTGTTCCGCTTCACCAAGCGCCGCGACCGCGCCACCAAGTTACTGCGCTTCATCGGCGAGATCGCGGTGAACGGCAACCCGGAAATGAAGCGGCGAGGCGCCAGCGATGCGCGGCCGGAGCCCGCCCCCTTGCCGCGCATTGACATGACGCAAGAGCCGCCCGCGGGCACGCGCGATAAGCTCAAGGAGCTGGGGCCCGAGAAATTCGCGGAATGGATGAAGGCACACAAGCGAGTGCTGCTCACGGACACGACTCTACGCGACGCGCACCAATCGCTGTTCGCCACCCGCATGCGCACGCGCGACATGCTGCCCATCGCGCCCTACTACGCGCGCATGCTGCCGGAGCTGTTTTCCTTGGAGTGCTGGGGCGGCGCCACCTTCGACGTGGCCTTGCGCTTCTTGAAGGAAGACCCTTGGGACCGCCTGGTGAAATTGCGCGCGGCGGTACCGAACATTTTGCTCCAGATGTTGTTGCGTGCCTCCAATGCCGTGGGTTACACCAACTATCCCGACAACGTGGTGCGCTACTTCGTGCAACAGGCGGCCAAGAACGGCGTGGATGTCTTCCGCGTTTTCGACTCCTTGAACTGGGTGGAGAACATGCGCGTGGCCATGGACGCCGTGCGCGAAGCCGGCGGCTTGTGCGAAGCGGCGGTATGCTACACGAGCGATGTGTTCGATTCCGCGCGCCCCAAATACGACTTGAAGTATTACGTCTCCATGGCGAAGGAACTGGAAAAGGCAGGCGCCCACGTGCTGGGCATCAAGGACATGGCCGGTGTGTGCCGGCCGCGCGCGGCGGCAGCTTTGGTGAAGGCGCTGAAGGAGGAAGTTGGCCTACCCATTCACTTCCACACCCACGACACCAGCGGCATCGGGGCCGCGAGCGTGCTGGCCGCCATAGATGCCGGCTGCGACGCCGTGGATGGCGCGCTCGATTCCATGAGCGGGCTCACCTCCCAGCCTAATCTGGGTTCCATCGTGGCGGCGCTGCAAGGTAGCGAGCGCGACGCGGGCTTGGATCTGGATGCGATGAAATCCCTTTCGCGCTATTGGGAGAGTGTGCGCCGCTATTACGCGCCCTTCGAGGCTGACATGCGCGCGGGCACTTCGGATGTGTATCTGCACGAAATGCCCGGCGGGCAATACACCAACTTGCGCGAACAGGCACGCGCCATGGGCCTGGACCACCGCTGGCCAGAAGTAGCGAAGGCTTACGCGCAAGTGAATCTTTTGTTTGGCGACATCGTAAAGGTCACGCCCACCTCGAAAGTCGTGGGCGATTTAGCGCTGTTCATGGTGGCCAATGATTTATCGCCGGAGGATGTGCGCGACCCCAACCGCGAAATCGCTTTTCCAGAATCCGTGGTGTCCATGATGCGCGGCGAGTTGGGATTTCCGCCAGATGGATTCCCCAGGGACATCACGCACAAAGTGCTCAAGGGTGCCGCGCCCATCGCCGGGCGCGCCGGCGCGCATCTGCCACCCGCGGATCTGGAGGCGGTTCGTAGCGAGGCAGAACACGCCGTGGGACGCAAGGTGAACGACACGGACCTCGCCTCCTATCTCATGTACCCAAAGGTGTTTCGCGAGTTCGCCGAGCACCACCGCAAATACGACGATGTCTCGGTGTTGCCAACGCCCACCTTCTTCAACGGCATGGCCGATGGCGAAGACGCCGGCATCGAGATCGACCGCGGCAAGACGCTCATGATTCGATTGCAAGGCCGCTCCGGCGTGGACGAGGAAGGCCATGTGCGGCTGTTCTTCGAATTGAATGGCCAAGGCCGGCCCCTACGCATTCCGAAGACGGGCGTGGCGGCGGTGCACAAGCCGCGCGCCAAGGCCGAGGATTCCAATTCAGCGCACATGGGCGCGCCCATGCCCGGCAACGTCGTCACCGTGGCGGTGAAGGCGGGCCAACCGGTGAAAAAAGGCGATCCGCTCGTGTCCATCGAAGCCATGAAGATGGAAAGTATCATTCGCGCCGAACGCGACGCCACCGTCAAGGCCGTGCACGCCAAGCCGGGCGATGTGGTGGCGGCTAAGGACTTGCTTGTGGAGCTGGCCTAGCCCGCATCTGCCGGCGAGCCCGAGGGCTTCGACTGCGCTCAGCCCGAACGGTTAGACAATCCTACATCCCACGAGGAGCATGAGTTCATGGCCAGCAGCCTGCTAGCGCTGATAGACGACATCGCCACCATTCTGGACGATGTGGCAATCCTCACCAAGGTGGCGGCCAAGAAGACCAGTGGCGTACTGGGGGATGATCTCGCGCTCAACGCGCAGCAAGTGGCGGGCGTGCATGCCGACCGCGAGCTGCCCGTGGTGTGGGCGGTGGCCAAAGGCTCCTTCAAGAACAAGCTCATTCTCGTGCCGGCCGCTCTCGCCATCAGTGCACTCGCGCCCTGGGCGGTGCCGCCGCTGCTGATGATAGGTGGCGCGTTCTTGTGCTACGAAGGCGCGGAGAAACTGGCGCACAAGCTCTTGCACAGCAAGAAAGAAGACGATCACGCCCACGCCGCGCTGGTTCTCGCGGTGGCAGACCCGAAGGTTGATATGGTTGCCCTGGAGAAAGACAAGATTCGCGGCGCCGTGCGAACCGATTTCGTGCTCTCGGCGGAAATCATCGCCATCACCTTGGGCACCGTGGCGAGCGCATCCTTCGGCACGCGAGTGGCGGTGCTTTCGGGAATCGCCCTTATCATGACGGTGGGCGTCTACGGTCTCGTGTCGGGCATCGTGAAGCTGGACGATGCCGGGCTTTACCTTAGCCAGAGAGGCCATGCGATTCAGACCGCGTTGGGCAAGCTGATCCTGCGCACCGCGCCTTATTTGATGAAAACGCTTTCGGTGGCGGGCACCGCCGCCATGTTTCTAGTGGGCGGGGGCATCCTCACGCACGGCATTCCGGCTTTGCATCATCTGATCGAAGATCTTAGCGTGCGCGTGAGCACTCTCCCCGGCGCTGGGGGATTTTTAGGCGCGCTCGCGCCCCATGTGCTCGATGCGCTGGCGGGAATCATCGCGGGCGCCATCGCGCTGGCGTTTGTGAGCGCGGGCGCGCGGTTAATGGGACGAGTCAAATCGCACCCGCCCGTTAAACCTCTAGGTTAGAGCAAAGACATACCAAGTTTCGCCGCGCTCTTGTCGAAAGTAACGATCCGCTCACAGCCGGCTTCCAGCGCCAATTCCGTGATAATCGCGTCAGCGAGGTCGCCACTTCCGTCTCCGGGCTTTGCCAAGGTATTGGACACACAAGGCCGGCGCTCCACGGAGAACTGCCTGATATCGAGCAAATCGCGGACTGTTTCAATCAGATCCTTGGAAGTAGCGCCGTAGAGCCGTTTAAGAACCCAGCACGTTTCGACCAAGACCACCAGACTGATATAGCCGGGCTCGCGCTCGTTAAGCTCGCTCTCGATGAGGCGAACCGCCCGCGCGGATTGAATCGCATCGTCTTGCGCAAGATAGCGCACCAATACGTTGGAATCGAGCCCGGTCAAGGGAATCTTCGCAACGTGATCACTTTGCCCGGCGGCGCGCCGGACCGGTACTTCTAACTAACCGCTCAGCGGCTTCCGCCTCGATAGCGCCATCCATGTCCTGCACACTAATCCGCCGAACGGCGCGGCCGGCAAAACGGCCTCTTAGAACCGTGACATCCTTACGCAGCTGGATCATTTTGAAACCCCCGCTTTCATCCGCGACAAAATCCACCTTATCGCCGGAATGCAGACCGAGTTGTTCCCGTACGGCTTGAGGGACCGTAATTTGGCCTTTACTGGTAAGCGTTGCCGTGGGCATCTAGTTCCTTACGAAGAGTAAGGAATGCTATCAATGCCTACACTTCAAGTCAAACACGCGGCAGCGCTCCTTCCGTGGGTCTACCCTGAAAGCGCAAACCCCTCGTACCCCGCCGCCACCACTTCCTTGCACTTTTTCTGGTAGGCGGGAAATCCTCCGATGTAAGGCATGAACACGCGCTGCTTGCCTGGAATGTTGGCGCCGATGTACCACGAGTTGCAAGCCGAGCGCAGATGAGCGTCTGCCACTTCGTTGACGTGGTTCACCCACTGGTCTTCGGCCTCGCGCACAGGCTCAATGAGCGCAATGCCCTTCTCCCGCATGTGGCGCAAACACTCGGTCACCCAATCCACGTGTTGCTCGATGGAAGGAATCATGTTGGTGAACACCGACGGGCTTCCTGGGCCTGTGATGGTGAAGAAGTTCGGAAAACCTTCCGTGGAGAGGCCAAGATAATTTCTCGGTCCGGCCCGCCACTTCTCCTTCAAGCTCTTGCCGCCGCGCCCGCGAATATCGATGCTGGTAAGCGCGCCGGTCATGGCGTCGAAGCCCGTGGCGAGAACGAGTGCGTCGATGGCGTACTCGCGACCCAGGGCCTTGACCGCATGCGGCGTGATCGCTTCGATCGGTGAAGCGCTGATGTCCACCAGCGTGACGTTCGGGCGGTTGAAAGTGGCGAAGTAGCCCGTGTCCACGCACAGGCGCTTGCAACCAATCACGTAGCGAGGCATGAGCGCCTCGGCCACCTGGGGATCGCGCACGATCTCGCGAATCTTGCCGCGCACGAAATCCGCGGCGGTGGCGTTGGCTTCGGGTTCGAACATGAGATCGGCGTAGGCGCCCATGAAGGACACGCCGCCGTGGGCCCAGCGCTCCTCGAACTCCCTGCGCCTATCCTCCGCCGTGGTTTGCAAGGCACGCGCGGAGTTGAAGCGGAAGGACCACACGCCGTTGGGGCTTTGCTTGCCCTCGTCGCGCAACCGCTTGTAGTTCATCTTCACTTGCCGCCGGACCTCGGGATCCAAGGGCGCGTTGTGAGCGGGCACGGAATAGTTTGGCGTGCGCTGAAAGACGTAGAGATGCGCGGCCTGCTCGGCGATGATGGGAATGGCTTGGATGGCCGATGAACCCGTGCCGACGATGCCCACCCGCTGGCCGGTGAAACTCACATCCTCGTGGGGCCACCGGCCTGTGTGATAAGTGTGGCCGGCAAAGCTATCCAGCCCCGCTAGCTTGGGCGTATTGGCCGAGGACAGGCAGCCCGTGGCCATGATGCAAAAGCGCGCGCTCGCGCGGGTGCGATCCGAAGTTTCCAAACTCCAGCGCCTGCCTTGCTCATCGAACACGGCGGATTCGATACGTGTTTCGAATTGGATGTCGCGCCGCAGATCGAAGCGGTCCGCCACGTAGTTGGCGTAGCGCAAAATCTCGGGTTGCGTGGCGTAACGCTCGGACCAATCCCATTCCTGCTGGAGGTCGCCGGAGAACTGGAAGGAGTACTCCATGCTCTCGATGTCGCAGCGCGCGCCAGGATAGCGGTTCCAATACCAGGTGCCCCCTACTCCACTGCCCGCCTCGAACACCCGCACCCGGAATCCCAGGCCGCGCAAACGGTGCAGCATGTACATGCCGGCGAAGCCGGCGCCGACGATCACCGCATCGAGTTCGGCGTCCGAGGATGATTTGTGCTGTGAGCCGGACATACAAATCCCTTCAGGGTTGCGCAAATTGCAAAGACGGTATATTGCCATGGGCCGGGCATGGGGCTGGCGGCGGCGAGCGCTTACAATGCCCCACTCATCATAATGTCTCCCCGCCCGGGCGGGGAGCACGACGCTCCCTTCTCCCCACGGGAGAAGGGATGGGGATGAGGGAAGAGTTACAAGTAAATAGCTTCATAGCCACGACGCGAGAGAGGAACAAGACCCATGACCACCACGACGCACACCGCCTATACGCGCCGGGCGCGTTACTTCGATTCAGGCAACGCCTTTAACATCGTCTACTCCGATGTGCCCGCTGCCACCTTCACGGCCGAGCGCGATGACGCACTTAACTCGGCCACCGGCACACGCATCATTGCCTGCGACCAGAGCGCGGCCATGGGGCTCGATTTTCCGGCCACATCGCCCCTGGTCTTGGCGTCCTATGCGCGCATCCGTGCGCGCGATGCACTGGCGCTCAACCCTTGCGCCAGTACGGTGCTGGCCTATGTGATCGAGGGGTCAGGCCAGGTCACGCAGGGGAATGACGTTATCGGCTGGAGCCGGGGCGATGTCTTCTCGCTCCCCGGAGGGCGCGCCTTTGAACTGACCAGCGCCGAGCGCGACAGCGTGTTGTGGATTGTCACCAATGAACCGGAACTCGCCTTCGAGCGCGTAATACCTCCCCCGTCCGAGAATGCGCTGGTGGAAGCGGCGCACTTTCCCGCAGCCACCATCACGGAAGAACTCAGCCTCGCGCGCGCCAAACTGAGCGGGCAACCGGTGGCGGGTCTCGCGGTCGTGTTCTCGTCGGAGCGCTTGGAGGGCCGTCGCAACATATCCCCTACCCTCACGCTGGCCATGAACCAATTGGCCCCGCGCAGCATTCAATCCGCCCATAGTCATAACTCGGTGGCGGTATCGCTCGCCATTGAGGGAGACCGCTGCTACTCGAAAGTAAACGGTACCGCCAAGAGCTGGTCGCCCTACATCACCATGGTGACTCCGCCCACCAGCGTGCATTCCCACCACAATGACAGCGACGCGCTGGCGCATTGGTTGATCGTGCAAGACGGCGGCATCCACTATCACTGCCGCACCATGGGCTTTCGTTTCGAGGAACCGGTTCACCGATGATCAAAGCCGGTTACACCGCCGCCCTGCCCCATGGCATCCGCTCGCGCTTCGTGGACAACCGCAACGGCTTGAACATGCATGTCTTGGAGGCTGGCGCAGAAGGCAGTCCGTGCGTGTTGCTCCTGCATGGATTTCCGGAGCTGGCCTACAGTTGGCGCAACGTGATGCTGCCCCTCGCGCAAGCCGGCTATCACGTGATCGCGCCCGACCAACGCGGATACGGCCGCACCACGGGCTGGGACGCCAGTTACGACGGCGATCTGGGCTCTTTTCGCATGCTCAACATCGTGCGCGACACGCTGGGCCTGCTGTTCGCGGTGGGGAAGCGCAGCGCGGCGGCCGTGGTGGGCCACGACTTCGGCTCTCCCGTGGCGGCGTGGTGTGCGCTGTTGCGGCCAGACATCTTTCGCTCCGTGGTGATGATGAGCGCGCCTTTCGGAGGGCCGCCGCCCATTGCGTTCAACCCCGCCAACGAACCTTATCGAGAGAAATCCGCCGCGAGCAATTTTCATGAGGATCTGGCCGCGCTCGAGCGCCCGCGCAAGCACTACCATTGGTATTACTCCACGCGCGAGGCCAATGACAACATGTGGCACGCGCCCCAAGGCCTGCATGCCTTTCTGCGAGCCTATTACCACTACAAGAGCGCGGATTGGAAGGGTAACCTGCCCTTCCCGCTCAAAGCGTGGTCCGCAACGGAATTGGCGAAGCTGCCCACTTACTACATCATGGACCGTGACTTAGGCATGGCGCAGAGCGTCGCGCCGGAAATGCCTTCCGCCGCGCAAATCGCCGCCTGCAAGTGGCTGCCGGAGGACGCGCTCGCCGTCTACACCGCGGAATATGAGCGCAACGGATTTCAAGGCGGCTTGCAGTGGTACCGCTGCCGCACCACCGGAAAATTCAACGCCGAGATGGAGATCCATGCCGGGCGCCGCATCGATGTCCCGTCATGCTTCATCGTAGGCAAGAGCGACTGGGGCGTGTTTCAGAAACCCGGAGATTTCGAGGCCATGCAAAACAAAGCGTGCACAAACATGGTGGGCTGCCATCTCGTAGAAGGCGCGGGGCACTGGGTGCAGCAGGAACAACCGGAGAAAGTGAGCGGTCTATTGGTGGAGTTTCTGCGTAGTCAAACCTAACACGTGAAAAACATTCACCACAGAGGCACAGAGAAAGACAAAACCATTTGCCGTGACGAATTTGGTTTCCTTTGTGCCTCTGTGGTGAAATCTTCTAATTTATCCTTCGCCACCAGTGTCCGCATTGCGATTCGACAATAGCTTTGTACGCGAGCTTCTCGCCGATCCCGAGATAGGACCGAGGCGCCGGCAAGTGCATGGCGCCCTTTACTCGCGCGTCGATCCTACTCCTGTGGCGGCCCCACGGCTCATCGCCTACTCGCCGGAGGTGGCGGCGATGCTGGGCATGGATTCCAGCATGCTCGCTTCGCTCGAGTTCGCGAAAATTTTCGGCGGCAATGCATTGATGGAGGGGATGGAGCCCTACGCCGCCAATTACGGCGGTCATCAGTTCGGCCATTGGGCGGGACAGTTGGGCGATGGCCGGGCCATCACCCTGGGCGAAACCCTCAACAGCGCCGGCGAGCGCTGGGAGTTGCAACTCAAGGGGGCAGGCTTGACGCCCTACTCGCGCACGGCCGACGGCCGCGCCGTGTTGCGTTCCTCCATCCGCGAGTTTCTCTGCAGCGAGGCCATGCATCACCTTGGCGTGCCCACCACGCGCGCGCTCAGCCTGGTGGCCACGGGCGAGGATGTCATCCGGGACATGTTCTACGATGGCCGCGCCAGACCGGAGCCGGGAGCCATCGTGTGCCGGGTGGCGCCGTCCTTCATTCGCTTTGGCAACTTCGAACTTCCGGCGTCTCGCGAGGATGTGGCGCTGCTCGGCCGGCTGGTCGAGTTCACCATCCGCCGCGACTTTCCGGAGTTGGGGAAGAAAGGCGAAACCATCGAGAACGTTCGGGCAGAATGGTTCGCTCAGGTCTGCGAGCGCACGGCACGGCTGATGGCACATTGGATGCGCGTGGGTTTCGTTCACGGCGTGATGAACACGGACAATCTCTCCATCCTGGGACTCACCATCGATTACGGTCCCTACGGCTGGATCGATGACTTCGATCTCGACTGGACGCCCAACACCACGGACGCGCAAAACCGCCGCTACCGCTTCGGCCAGCAACCGCAAATCGCCTATTGGAATCTCACGCGGCTCGCGAGCGCCCTGGCGCCCGCCTTCGGCGACGCCGATTCGCTTCACGCCGGGCTGGAGCGTTATGTGGCGGCCTTCGACGCCGCCGACCGCGAACACACGGGGGCGAAACTTGGCTTGGCACAATGCACGGACGAGGACACCGAACTGATGCGCGCGCTGCAAGCTTTGCTGCAAAAGGCCGAGGTGGACATGACGATCTTTTTTCGCGTGCTGAGTGACGTGAACCTCGATGCGCCTACCCTCACGCCGCTGCATGAAGCGTTTTACGATGCCGAAAAGCAACGCCAAGCCGAGCCGGAGTTCAACGAGTGGCTGGCACGCTACGCCGCCCGCGCGCGCCGCGATGGCCTACCGCCCGCGCAGCGGCGTGCCGGCATGCACGCGGTCAATCCGCGCTACGTGCTGCGCAACTATCTCGCGCAACAAGCCATCGACCGCGCGGAGCAAGGCGACTATTCCGGCATTCACGAATTGCTCGATGTACTACGCCATCCCTACGACGACCAACCCGGCAAGGAACGGTTCGCGCAGCGCCGGCCCGACTGGGCCCGTGACCGGGCCGGATGCTCGATGTTATCGTGTAGTTCCTAAGTCGGCATAGCCGGTACCAAGGTGAAATTCGATTTCAACGAAGAAAAAGTCACTATTTCGAGCCGCAGATCGCAGTCCGCCGTCGGTAGAATACGGACGAAGGAAGAAGAAAGGTAGATCGTTTTTCTGCGTGCTCGCAGGGCGTTTTGCGCTTTCGCTGCCATAGGCACTTTCACGTTTGCAAGAGAAAGTCGCCGGGGGCAGCCCGGCCGCTGGTGACTTTCTCTTGCGCGGCCAAAAGAAAGTCACCAAAGAAAAGGCCGCCCACTGAACCGCCCCTTGCGGGGTACCCTGCGTTACTCGAAGCGATGGGCGCCTGCGGAACTAGTCCGCGCATGAAGCGCGCGGCCGTCGGACAGTCATCGGCGAAAGCCCCCATCGCTCCTGCGTTACTCGGCGGTTCAGGAGGGGGAGATAAACAACAACATCCAACCCCAAACTTTCAAAAACCAAGAACCACACCGCAACAGGTTCGCACCCCACCGCCGGGATTAGCGACTACAATCTTTCTTGTAGTCACTCCACTATTTCTTGAGCGGGACTCTTTTATTGCTGCTTTTCCATTTCTTTGCTGGGACTGAAGTCTTGGCTTCTACGGATTTCTTTTGGGTGGGAGGTGTCCTTTTACCCTTTGCTCTGAGGCTATTGATTTCTTGGACTGTACTTAGTGGGGTGATTTGTTTTTTCTTTATCCAAGCAGAGACATTTTCATCTTGCTTAAGAGCTCGAGCTGTTTCATAAATGGCGTCTCGGGGTCCGAAGCATAGACTTTGAGACTGGTCCCTACCTTGCCGCCAAATGGCTCCCTTTTACTCCGCCATTTACAAATGTCGCTGGCCTTCTTCTACTTCTACGTAAAGGAGGTGTACCCAATGCGCGAGATCGCGCGCGAAGCGATCTCGCCGCCCCCGGCACCGGCGCCGCCATCCAAATAGACTTGGCATAAGGGGTGAGGCTTGGGATGTTGCGCGTCTGATCCGGCTACTTCCCCCAGCGCAACGCCAGGGGAGTGGCCTCTCGCGCCAACTCCAGCAAGCCCGCGCGCGTAGCTGGATGAAGCGCTTCCAGGGGATGGCGCACGGCGTCGCTCTTGATGACACCGCCTTCCATCATCACCGTCTTGGTGGCGCGTAACCCGCACTGGCGGTTCTCGTAGTTGATGAGCGGCAAGATGCGCGCGTACTGAGCGGCGGCTTCTTGGCGGTTGCCCGCGGCATGGTGTTGCAGCACGGGCTTGATGAGATCGGGCAGCAGAGCACTGGGCATGGTGCCCGTGGCCCCCGCATCCAGATCCGCCATGAGTGTGATGGATTCCTCGCCATCGAAGGGTCCGGTGATGGATTTACCACCAGCCTCTATGAGGCTCCGTAATTTCGCGGCTGTGCCAGGAACCTCTATCTTGAAGTATTGCACCAGCGGCACTTCCTTCGCGAGTCGCACCAGGAACGAAATCGAGAGCGCGACGCCGGACAGTGGCGCGTCCTGAAGCATGATTGGAATGCCCGCCGCCTCGGCCACCTTGGCGAAATGTTCGAGCATGCCCTTCTCGTCGGCGCGCAAAGCGGCACCGTGATAGGGCGGCATCAGCATCAGCATCTTGGCACCGGCCTTGGCCGCCTTGCGTGCGCGCTCCGCCGCCAGCCGTGTGCTGAAATGACTGCATGTGACGATTACCGGAACCCGCCCGGCCACGTGGGATAAGCAAGTCTCCAGCAGCGCGTCGCGCTCCTGATCCGACAACAGAAACTGCTCGGAGTAATTGGCCAGGATGCAGATCCCGTCCACGCCTTGGTCCACCATGCAATCGAGCACGCGGCGCATGCCTTCAATATCCAGATCACCAGAGGGGGTAAATGGCGTGGGAGCGATGGGATAAATGCCGCGATAGGTGGCCATGGAAGCGTCCTTTTTAACTTCGGTACGCTAGATTAGAGCCGGCTTCCCGGTAACGCCAGGGGAGACCCTGCACAGTTCATGACCTGCCCGCAACAATTCGAGAAAAACGCCCGTTCAGAATCGAACGGGCGTGGTTATTTCAATCAGAAAACCAACTCAAGGCCTCCGAGCGGTTAGCTCGGAGGCCTTGTTTATTACGTACTCAACTGATCGCCCAACGGCAGGTTACGAATGCGCTTGCCCGTGGCGGCGAAAACGGCGTTGCAGAAGGCCGGAGCGAACGGTGGTACGCCGGGTTCCCCCACGCCGCTCGATGGCACGTCGTAGGTAGCGGGCACGATGTGCGTGCGAACATCCATGGCGCCCTGGCCGATTCTTAGCACCTGGTAGTCGTGGAAGTTACTTTGTTGCACGCGGCCTTTCTTGAAGGTGATCTGGGTAAGCTTGGCGATGGAGAGTCCCATCACGGCGGCACCTTCGATCTGCGACTGGATGCGCTCGGGGTTGACCACGAAACCGCAATCGATGGCGGTGTCCACCCTCGGTACGCTTACGTTACCGTCCTTATCCACGGCGACCTCGACAACCGTCGCGACATAGGTCAGGAAGCTACGCTGTACCGCGATCCCCAAGCCCCGGCCGGCTGGCAGCTTGCGTCCCCAGCCTGCCTTCGACGCCGCCAGTTCGACCACTCTGCGAGTACGAGCGGTATCGACAGGATAAGTGTCGTACGGATCGCCGTAGTTCCACAGTTCGGCTGTCACCGTCTTGCGCGGATCGACGATACGCGGCGGCCCGATCATTTCGAGCAGGAAATCCTTCGGATCGCGTCCCAGTTCGTGAGCCAGTTCCGCCACCATGGACTGCATGGCGAAAGCGTGCGGAATGTTGTTCACGGAACGGAACCAGCCGATACGCGCATGGGATTTCGCTTCGCCCGTTTCCAGGCGCAGATTGGGCACATCGAACGGCGTGTCGATGAGTCCTAATCCCAACTCCAGATTGCTTTGACGGTTGGGGTCAGGCATGAAGTTGGACATGAGAGACGGCGCCACGCTGCGATGCCGCCAGCCCACCACCTTCTTGTTCTTGTCGATGGCAGCGGTGACATGCTGGTAGGAAACCGCGTGATAGAACGCATGGCGGATATCGTCCTCGCGCGTCCACACCACCTTCACGGGTACTCCGTTCATTTCCCTGGACAGGAGGGCCGCCTCCAGCGCGAAGTCGCACTTGGATTTACGCCCGAAGCCACCACCCAGCAAGGTAACGTTGACGGTGACGTCATCTTCCTTGAAACCCAAAAGCGCAGCGACGTCTCCGCGCGTTCCGCCGGGGCTTTGCACGCAGGCCCAAACTTCCGCGGTACCGCCGTTGACGCGAGCCACGGCCGCGGGCGGCTCCATGGTGGCGTGGGAGAAGTGCGGAATGTAGTACTCGCGCTCGATGACCTTGGTTGCACCCGCGATGGCCTTGTCGATGTCGCCCTCGTTGCGCTCGATCTTACCCGGCGCGCGGGCTTTCTCCGCCAGCAGCGCCTTGTATTGATCGGAGTCGTAAGCGCCATTGGGGCCGTCTTCCCACACCACATTCAAGGCCTCGCGGCCCTTGATGGCGGCATAGGTACTGTTTGCAACCACAGCCACGCCACCCAACGGCGCGAACTTCGCGGGCATGGGAGTTGGGGCAATGAATAGGACCTTGGTCACACCCGGTACCTTCATGGCGGCACCGGCGTCCCACGACACGGCCTTGCCCAACACCACCGGCGGACGCGCGATTACCGCGTACTTCATACCGGGAACGGAGATGTCCTGGGCGTACATGGCCTTGCCCGTGGTGATGTCATGCATATCGGTGATCTTGACCTTGCCCTTGCCGATGTAGCGGAAGTCCTTCGGATCCTTGAGCACCAGGGTATCGGCCTTGGGCGTGGGCAGACGCGACGCGGCTTCCGCCAATTCGCCGTAGCCCAGGCTCTTGCCCGAGGGAGTGTGCACCACTTTATGATTCTTGGCCTTCACTTCGGAGATGGGACAACCCCAAGCGAGCGCCGCGGCTTGCTCCAGCATTTGCCGGGCCGCCGCGCCGCATGCGCGCATGGGCTGGACGAAGTGGCGAATGCTGCGCGAACCATCCGTGTCCTGGTTACCGTATTTCTTTTCGTTGCCGGGCGCCTGGGTGATTCTGACCTTGGACCAATCGGCTTCCATTTCGTCGGCCACGACCATGGGTAAGCTGGTGCGAGAGCCCGTTCCCATTTCGGAACGGTGAGTGACGATGGTCACGATGCCGTCAGCGTCGATGGAGACGTAAACATGCGGATCCCATACCACACCGCCCGTCATGCCTCCAGCACCCGTTTCCCAGGCCGCCAAGGCGGAACGCGGAAGGATTTGGCCCGCGACAACCAATCCGCCCATGGAGACGATGCCCTTGAGCATGTCGCGGCGGCTGATATTGGTGATGACTGCCCTGCTATTCTTGAAGATTTCAGAGTTCATTTCAGGCCTCCTTCGCGGCGGCTTTGACAGCCGTGAAAATTCGCTGGTAGCAACCGCAGCGGCAGATGTTCCCGGACATCGCTTCCAGGATTTGCGCGTCGGTGGGTTTTTTCTTTTCCGAGATCAAGGCGGCGGCTTGCATGATCTGGCCAGGCTGGCAGTAGCCGCACTGCGGAACATTCTCCGCGCGCCAGGCTTTTTGCACGGGGTGATTACCATCCTTGGACAATCCTTCGATGGTGGTGACCGATTTACCGGATACTTCATTCATCGTCGTCACGCAGGAGCGTACGGCCTTGCCATCGACGTGCACGGTGCACGCGCCGCACAGCCCCGTACCGCATCCAAACTTGGTACCGGTGAGCGCGAGTTCGTCGCGCAGGTACCACATCAACGGCATGTTCGGGTCGCCATTAAAGGACTGACCCTGCTTGTTTACCTTGATATCCATCTGAGATTCCTCCGATTATTGAAATGATCGTGGTGCCGCAGTCTAGGCCCGGGCCTTCACCACGGAGTTGGCCCGAGCCGATTATACAACTCTACAGCGCTCCCAATCTACACCTTTCTGGAAGGTATGTGGCGCGCGCGGGCCTCTTACAACGAATCCAGGAACCGCATCAATGCCTGGCGCTCGTCCCTGGGCATTTCCATGAATTTCGCGCGCGCGGCACTGGCCTCTCCGCCGTGCCACAAAATGGCTTCGGTGAAGTCGCGCGCCCGCCCATCGTGCAGCAAGTTCGTGTGGCCGTTGACCGCCTTCTGTAGGCCCAGCCCCCAAAGGGGCGGCGTGCGCCATTCGCTCCCGCTCGCCTGAAAATCGGGACGGTGATCGGCCAGTTCCTCACCCATATCGTGCAGAAGCAAATCCGTATACGGCCTGATGATCTGGTTGGCCGCCGCCGGGATGGCCGTGTTGGCCCCCGTTTTCATCTCGGGAACATGGCACGCACTGCATTGCGCTTGGGTAAACAGCAGCGCGCCTCGCTTCACTTCAGGATGCTCTACCGCGCGCCGCGCGGGGACGGCAAGGGCCTGCATGTACAAGGTAACGTTGCGCAAGCGGCTAGGCAGCACTTCCCAGTAATTGTCCTCCGTGCATTTGTCCCGGCCACCCCCACAGCCCGTGGCGGTGGGTCCGTTCAAGCACTGGGTCTGCCCTTCCGGGCAATTCTCGGCGGGAAACAAGGGAGACGTGGCTCCGATATCCCCATGGAACGCGGCGGCGGTCTGCTGGCGCAAGGAAGGCTGGTTCGCTTTCCATCCGAAGCGGCCCAGCACTTTGCTCTTCGCTTCCACATCCCAGACGTAATTGGGCACGCCGCTGACACCTTGTTGTTGCGCGGCGATATTCAGAATGGTTTCCTCGGGTATGGCCTCGAGCAATCCCAAACCCACCAGGGCGGGCGCGATGCGAGGAGAGAGCATGGTCTCCTGCCCAAGCTCTCCGAAAGACAATTCCGTGATGGTAATTTTCGGCCGGCGCAGTTTGACCGTCTCGCCATCGGGGAAGGTGCGCACCACTTCGTCGTAGTGAACGATGATCTTGCCTTCTCTGGGAACCTGATTCTTTACTCCGCGGTTCTGTAATTGCTCCCCGTAAAGAGGATGCGGGTTGGGCCCGCCTTCGGCGCTGGCGCCCGGGATGCTCAAGCGAACCAGTAAACCTTTCTCGGCCGCCGCGCCATGTTCCGGTGCCCGCGCCCGCCCGTTGCTGGCGTGGCACTGAAGACAACTGTTCTCGTTGAAGGTGGGCCCCACGCCCCACACGCCGGTGTATTCCGTGGGTAATACCCAAGTCTCGTTGAACATGCGGCGGCCCGAAGAGATGAGCCCGCGCAATTCCTCGTCATGGACCGAGACGGTGACAAGATAGGCGGAGGCGCTCTGATCGGCGGATGTGAAGCTACCGGCACTGAGTGCCGTTTCGTTCTCCGCGATGGCGGGGGTGAAGCCCGCGATGGCGGCCATGGCTCCGAGAAAAGATGAGGTCTTCATACTTAAAACCTCACCACTGAGGCAAAGAGACACAGAGCAAAACAATGGGGGTTCCGCCGTGCCTTGTTGTAAGGGGGTTTCATGGTTTCATGGGGTCGCCTGCCAAACCACCACGATACGTCAATGCGCATCAACGCGCTAGGGAGATTTAGCGCTTTCTCTGCGCGCCCACGGCGATGAAATCGAAGGCGCGCATCTGCGCGGAAGCGAAGATGGGATCCTTTTTCAAATACGCCATGCACATGCCGGTGGCGTCCTCCCCCCAGAACAGTTCCCCGTCCGCGTAGAGCGTGGGTACGCCGAACACGCCGCGCGCGATGGCTTCCTCGCCGTTGCGGTGTAATTGCGCCTTGACCTCGGGCGAGGCGATGCGCTCATCCGCATTGGACACCCCTAAGCGCTGCAAGAGCTGGCGGTATTCCGCATCGTCTTCGGCAACGCGGCCATCGCGCCAGACGAAACGGGAGATCTCCAGCACCTGCCGCGGCGTCGCATCGATGGCGATGGTCAGGCGCAGCAGCTTGATGGGATGGAAGGGATGCAACCGGGGGCCCTTCAGGCTTGTTCCCATCTGGTGCGCCCGCCATAGGGATTGGCGAAAGATGAAGCGCTTCTTGGCGGGAATTTCCGCCGGGCCGAGTTGGCCCCAGTGGTTGAGCAAGCCCGCGAATACCACCGGCTTGCAACGCAACTCCAACGGCCAGCCCCGGCGCTCGAAATCCTCCGCCTGCAAATGCACGAAGGGCGACAAGTAATCAAAATACCAATCTACCATCATATCGGCCTACCGGGGCGCGGGATGCGTTACCGCGCGAAGGCGCGCTTCCCGGTCCGCGATTTTTTGCCTCAGCGCGGGAATGGCCCGATACCCCGCGCGCTCGCCTTCGAGAACGGCAAGGTGGCGGCTTTCGAAGTCCGTGGAATTTAGATGGGTGATATCGGGCTGAACGATCACATCGGCCTCGGCCAACTCATTTCTTGCGATGGCCGCACCCATGATGGTGAAGGTCTGCAGGAGGACATCGATGATGTCCTTGACGGATTTGAGCACGGCGCGGTCTGAAATATTCACGGCAATCACGATGTCCGCGCCCAATCTGCGCGCCACCTTCACGGGAACCGGGCTCACGACGCCGCCATCCACGTATTCCCTGCCGCTGATGGTAACGGGCTGAAATACGCCCGGCACGCTGGTGGAGGCTTGCACCGCGATGCCTGCGTCGCCGCGCTGAAACACGATGAGTTCGCCGGACTGCAAATCGGTGGCGACGACGCCCACGGTTCGCTTGAGCTTTTCCAGCGGCCGGCGCTGAACCTTCTGGTTGACGAAATCCCGGATGGATTCGCCCTTGAAGAACCCTCGGTTGGGCAAGGACCAATCGCTGAAATTCGACTCCTTCATCTCCATGGCGATGCGCTGAAGGCTAAAACCATCGTAACCCGACGCCCATAGCACTCCCACCACGGCGCCGGCACTCGTCCCCACCACCAAATCGGGAAAGATGCCCTGCGACTCCAATGCCTTGATCACGCCGATGTGCGCGAAACCCTTGGCGGCACCTCCTCCCAAAACGAGGGCAATCTTGGGTGGGGGAATCACGACCGGCGGCGGAGGCGCGGGCTGCTCCACGACTAGAGGGGGAGCGGGCTGCTCCACCAACGGCGGGGGAGTAGGTTCGCTGACTGGTGGCGCGGCCACGGGCTCCGCGGGCGCCTGGGCCACCACGGGAGGTTGAACAACTTCGATGGCGTCCTCGGGCTTGGCCTGCGCGAAGACACTGCTCGTTGCGGACAACGCTACCACCATCCCGAGGGATGCCAGAATGACCTTCATGAGTTCTCCTTTATAAGCGGGTACCAGCGAAGCGCGAGCATCATAACAAGTCTTGGACTGCTGCTTCGGCTGTGGCGCCGTGCATGCCGCGAGTAGCATGCATAGCGCAAGCCACGACGAATGTCGGGCGGTAGCGCGTGGAGCTGGCATGGGCGTTAACTCTGAGATTGTTGGTAACTTTGCAGGCCGGTGCGCTCGATAAGACCGAGCTGGGCTTCGATCCATTCCTGGTGTTCGGCTTCGCTATCCATGATGTCCTCGAAAAGTTCTCGCGTGATGAGATCGCCCGCCGTTTCGCAGTGCGCGATAGCCTCCTTCAGGAGCGCTCGGGCTTGCGCCCCCAACATCAGATCGCCCTTCAGCGATGCACTCACATTCTCGCCGAGGTGGAGCTTGCCGGGTTGCCGCACTCTGGGCAGCACCTCTAGAAACAGCATCCGGCCGATGAGCTTATCGGCGTATTTCATGCCGCCTATAGCCTCTTGGTACTCGTACTCCGCGAGTTTGTTCAGCCCCCACGCCCGGAACATGCACGAATGGATGAAATGCTGTTGAATGGCACTAAGCGCGTGGGTGAGCACCTGGCCAAGAAACGCAGTGACCCGCGAATCGCCCTGCATGTGCGCTCCGGAGTGGTAGACCGGGGCGATTATAGGTCGCGGGCGCGAGATCGGTTACGTGCGCAAGATTGGTTACGTGCGCAAGCCCGCGGGCTTGCGCAGTTCCAAAGTAGCGTTAGAAGGCGTAGAAGGCCGTGATCCCGCCGAAATAACCGCGCTCGGGCACCGGTGCATAAAAGCGGCTGTTGGCGTCGTTCACGAAGACCGCACTGACGTACTGCTCGCCGAGAAGGTTATCCACGCGGGCGAACTCGCGCAGCACCAACTTACCAAGCTTCTGCTCGAAGCCAGCGCGAAGGTTCATCACGAAGTAACTCTCGGAGACGGCTGTGTTGGAGTCGTTCGAGAATACTTTATCCCCCCAGCGCGATTCGAGCCCCGTGCTAAATCCGGCCGCCGGAAGCTTCCAACTCACCTCGCCATAGAGCGTGGTCCGAGGAACGCCTGGAATCTTGTTACCGGCACTCACCAAGACATTGGGTGTCGCGCATGGCGTCAGGGCGCAAGTCGTATAGGAGTCTCGAAATTCCGCGTTCGGCCACGTCGCGGCAAAAAACGCGTTGAAGCCCCCGGGAAGGTTGCTATCCACCGCCAACTCCACGCCTTTGCGCCGAGAATCTCCCGCGTTTTGAAACGTGGCCCGTCCGCCGCTGTTCTTAAACACGACGATTTCGTCCTTCGTACCGATCATGAACAAGGCGAGATCGATGCGGGTATCTTTTCCAGCCAAGGCTTTCACCCCAACTTCGTAGTAAACGCTCTTGGACGGCCGCAGACCGAAATTCAGGCCGGCACCCCCATCGGTTCGATAAGCCATTTCGATTAACGTCGGGGTCTCGAAGCTTCTCCAGAGGTTGGTATATACGTTGAGTTCGGGAGTGATCCGGTACAAGGCACCGATGACCGGAGCCCACGCCGAATGACCGGCCTTGCCGCTGTCGTCGGGATTGGTTCCCGCTCCAGCCTCAGCACACAGCCCCGTGTTCGAGGCGCGGATGAAGTGATCTTCAGATTCGAAACTCACCCTTGTGAAGCGCAGACCCGCGCTCAAGGAAAGCGGCTCGCTAATCTGTAACTCCCCTTGCGCGTACGCGCCCCAGCTATCCACGGTGTTGTCTTCGTCGCGCTTGAGCGCGCCTTGCACGCCGTTGACGTTGAGATAATTCAGCACGAAGGTGAGCGTGCCGCTCTCGCCCAAGTTCACTCGCAACTTGCTATTGAACTGCTCCTTCGAGGCTTCGCTATGATCGCGGTAACCATCGGTATCGAAGCGAGACGCGCTGGCGATGTAATTGAGCCCGCCAGCCTGCCCTCCAAACTTGAGGCCTGCCCGCGTGGTGCCCCAGCTTCCCGCCGCCAGAGAACCCGTCTGGGTGGGGGCCGCGGGACCATCCTCCGTGAAGATTTGCACGACACCACCGGAATGATTGCCATAGAGCGCGGAGAAGGGCCCGCGTAGAACTTCGATGCGCTTGCACCGGCACCAGAACGGCCAGCCCCAGCAACCCCACAACGCACTCCCTACGTAATATTCCCCACCCCCTGCTCACAGCCTGTCTCCTATTGGATTTTTGAAAACACAAAAAAAAGGCCGCCTTGGGCGGCCTTTTTTGAACCGAACTGCTTAGCGGTTGTAAATATACATCGTCACTTCAAAGCCAAAACGCATTTCGGTGTATTGGGGTTT